>JAYVXS010000107.1:0-6242 GCA_043784965.1 Bdellovibrionales bacterium | reverse complement strand
AGAAATTCTCTTTGGATTTTAGATTTCTTAAAATGGTTTTTAAGTTATTATCCAGCGATAGCCCACAGATAACTTTCCAATCTAGATTGAAAATTTCCATCTGGTTTCTCTTGGAGCTGACACCTCGATCAAATATGACAAGCCCATCTTTGATGCCATAGGCCTTAAACTCTGTAACGGAATCCGCAAAAGTTCTCGAGTCATGAATATTTCCATTGAAAACTTTGTGAAAAACAGGAATGCCTTCTTTCTGCGTAACGCCAAGGCCAACTTGTATAAGACGATAGCCCTTGCGTTTTTCTTTGTCCTTACCAAATTTAGCCAATGAACATTTCTTACCATAAAGATAAAATATAATCGGAGTGTGAAGGCGGATCATACGTATAGCTTTAATGGTCAAATCTATCGAATAAAATCTGGCTTAAAGCATTCGATAAAGAACCAAAAAATTGAAATTCGAATTTATCCGAACGAAACAACGCGAGTGTTTTTTGCGGAGCGCAAATTAGGTGTTGAAATCTACAACGTGCCGGTGAAGTTTAATATCGATGAAAAAATGGCGTTGCTTATTGAAGACAAAGATACATTGAAAGTTCGTAAAGACGGTCATGTTTTCTACCAAAATAAATACTATTCTGTAGCGCCAGAGTTCGTTGGAAAAAATATCATCGTAAAAGAGCACGAATCGAACGACGAAATTATTTTATTAATTTATCACCGCAAAACATTAATCGCATCTCACACTAAAATTACGAGTAAATTTTACCAAGCATCAACAAAACCTGAGCACTTAAAGCCGTGGCAAGATACCTTAAGTCCAACGTCTGTTTATAGAAAAGCTGCAAAGCAGATCGGTGCAGAATGCGATAAATTAATTTTTACGGTCTTGCAAAAAGGCCAGGGCGTTGTTGATAACAAAACTATTTGGGCCATCATAGGTCTTAAAAACAGCTACAGCAAAACGATTTTAAATGAGGCTTGCGACTTCTCACTTGAAAGCGGATCGGTCAACCTCCGCAGCGTAATGAGCTATCTAAATTTACGTGGAAAAAAGACGGCAAACTTATGAGGTTATCCACATAAAAATAAAAAGTGATTTAATCTAAAATAAAACTAAAGATTAAAATCTATGACGCCGAACAGCTAACAAAGTCGCTATGTAATTAAATGACAAAGTCGCTATGTAATCAAAATCCCACTAAAACTTGTGACCCAACTTCGGACCAAAGCTCTTGCTGGTACAACATCAAGTTGGGGTTGCGTTTCGATCTTTAACAGAGAAACTGCCTGTGACACTTACGATCCCCGTCGATACAAATAAACTTAAGAGGCCGCGAGGTTTGGAGCTTCCACTCTTCGCGGCCTCTTTTTAATGTCCTATTCGGCATCGGCACGAAAATTAAGTAAAAACGAGGGTTTATCGCTGATAAAAACTGTGTTATATTATCTTAAACCTGGAGGAAAAAATGAACCAACCTATAGCAAAGATCCCAAGAAAAGGCGGAGCAAAGCGAGCCGCTGAAAATTTCGAAAAAAATAGAAAAAAAGAACCTTCAGATGAGCTTGTCAAAATAATTTCCGAGTACGGCACGCCTGCTCCTGAAAAAAAGCCACATCATAAAGATGACCAGGCCGCAAAAGATGTCGAGGTATAATTCTTGGGTCGTTGTTTACCTTTCTCTGAAATAGATATTTATTTAAACGAAGGATTGAAACCTACTGGCTGTTTGGCCGATACAAATTTTTTAGTCGCTATCGGCGATAAGGATCATCACTTTTACGAAGACGCCCAATTCTTTTTTGAAAAACTTGCCAGCTATGAAATTCCAATTTATGTAAGCGTTAGTGCGCGCGCGGAATTTATCGACTACAAACGTCGGGTCATTGTTACTGAGTCTTTGATGGGTATGCTGGCCCTCTCAAGCAAATGGAAAATTTCTTCTGCTGTTCGAGAAGTTCTGAAAAAGCAACTTGGTTGGATCAACAATCAGATTGAATCAGAAAGTGAGCCCTATTTAACCGATGCTCGAATTAAGCTGTGCAAGCAAACTTTTTTACCAAAAAATCATTCTGGGCATATTGGCTGGCTGCATTTTTGTTGAGAATTTCTTGATGGTCGCTTGGTAAAGGCTTGGGATCAACTTGTTGAAGACCTGATTCTAAACTATATTGATATGCGCGCAGAAGATTCAAAATTTCTCTTTCGCAAAGATCTACAGTGGCCGGAAATGTATCGACTTTCAGAGGAAACTGCCATTGGTAGCCAAGATGCAATGATTTTGAATTTGCTAAATTCCTCTAATTTTCCGTTCGTTGTCACCTCTGACTTTGATCTTGCCTACAGCGCCCTTGCTAGTTCTGAAGACAAGCTGGCATTTGTGCCAGACAATCTTTACAGAAACCGACTTAAGAGGTTGAAATTCTAATGAACTCAGAAGACCCACAACCAACTCAACCGAAGAGGCTAAAATTTGACTTTGCTAAAGAAGCCCGCGAACGCGATCGGGTGCGAAAACAAAGTCCAGAGTTTATTGCTCTTCAGGAGCAAATGATAAAGGTTTTCGAGTCAAAATCACCGCGAGGCCCAGCTGCGCGAAAGGCTGCAGAGATTCTTAATAGTTTAAAATCTTTAATGGGAATAGATTGGTGGCGACAAACTGAAGATTCTGATGATGCCTGTAACAGTATTGGCATTAAATGGTGGACTGGTTTGGGCACTCCACCTATTTACTTATACAGACCGGACCAGGACTACTGGTCCTACTTTGTCGTCGGGGCAACTATTTTCCAACGGACTCTCTGCATTGAATTTCGAATAAAAAAACAGCCCTACAAAAATACAGAAGAGTATCTCACTTGGCGGAGAGCAAAGAAAAGTAATACTTCGTACTCGTCCGCTAGTCTTTGAGTAAGGCCAAGAACTTGATATTGCATAGTCTTATTTGGCACCAACCGCGCACAGTTTAAATTTTGTGAGTGATTAGTGCCACTCGTTTTTTGAATGCAAACGATCCCAGTAGAAACAAATAAATTTCGTGTCCAATGTCCTATCTGGTATTGGCACAACGGTGAAAAATTCCATAATTTTAATAAAAGAGAGTAAAAATTTAACCTGAATTAAAAGTCACATTTTATTGACAAAATGTGACTTTTAATTCAACCTCTTTTTATATGGATTCTAAAAGACAATTGGTGCAATTAAAAAAAATAGGTGTTTTTACACCTGACACGGCCAAAAAAAAGTATGGACTTTCACAGACAATGCTTTCAAGGCTTGCAAGTGAGGGCTCTTTGTTACGTGCCAGTAACGGTTATTATATTCATCCACAAAGTAAATTACCCGCCGAAAATGTTGACTACGCAGTTGCCTGCTCTAGATTTGGTCCAAAATCTGTTATTGGCGGGCTCACTGCGCTTTTTCATTATCATTTGATTGAACAGGTCCCACAGAATATATGGATTATTGTTCCGCCGTCAAAAATGAGTCGAAATAAAATCTATAGATGCCTGCGCTCAAAAAAATATCTAAAATATGGAATTGAAGACAACGGCTGTTTTCGAATAACTAGTCTTGAAAGAACCCTCATTGAATCCCTCAATTTTTCATCAAAAATTGGTATCCGCATAATTATTCAGGCCATTAGAAGGGCGATTGCGGACGGCCTGACATCAGAGAAAAAACTTGGTGTGATGGCAGAACGCCTAAAAATGAGAAGTGCCCTCCATAAGTACTGGGAGTATATCGCACAATGAATAATCATCCAAAAGCCACTTCTATATCTGCAAAACTTCTCAAGCTTGCAAAAGCTCAAGGAGTTCTATATCAGAATTT
Organism: Bdellovibrionales bacterium; assembly: GCA_043784965.1. Taxonomy (GTDB): domain Bacteria; phylum Bdellovibrionota; class Bdellovibrionia; order Bdellovibrionales; family JAMPXM01; genus JAYTQQ01. Next base: position 2,410 of record JAYVXS010000107.1, on the reverse strand, counting down.
ATTGACGGCTTTTTTAATTGAAAGGCTTGCTGTTCGCCTTGTTGCAGATAGCCAATTGAATAAAAGTCTAATTTTCAAAGGTGGGTTTGTATCCTTGCGCGTTTACAATTCAAGTCGATTCACCATTGATCTTGATGCTATTTTAAAAAAATCAGATTTAACGGCAACTCTAGAAAAAACTAAATTAGCAATTCAGTCTGAGCTTAATGATGGTGTTTGGTTTCAGTTTGAAAAACAGGTTGATTTGAAAACTCAAGGTGAGTACGGGGGTATTCGTCAAACCTACCGAGCTGGTTTGGGATTGCCCCCTAAAAATATCAAAAAAGCGCAAGTGATTAATTTTGACCTCGGTATAGGTGATCCTGTCGACCCAATTCGAATCGAAACACTAGAAATACTGGGTGGTGCTGAAATTAGTTGGTTGGTTTATCCTGTTGAAAATATAGTTGCAGAAAAATTGCATGCTCTGATCGATAGAGGGTCCGATAGCTCCAGATCAAAAGACATTTTTGACCTTTCACTTTTTTTAGGAATGGCTGACTTCAATAAGCTGAGTATGGCTTTAAGTGAATGTTTTAAGTATCGAAAAACAGATTTGCCAGAAAGTCTATTTAGAACGGTCAAAAAAATTAACACTGCAACGCTTAAAATGGGCTGGTCGTCGGCCATGACTTCGGTCAAAAATCCACCAGATTTTGATACGGCATTTGCTGAAGTCGTTCGGCAGTTGAAATTATTTGATGCGCGGTAAGTGAACACTATAGTGAAAAAGCTTTGCCCAGAAATAGAAATCAAATTGACTTTATTTAATTTAGAAAAAGTCATGCATGATCTCGAAAAAAAGTTTTTCAGTTTTAAAAAAAAATAAAGATGTTATCTCAGTTCCCGCACGAAATTGAGCAGTAAACTGCGACTACCCAGTCGCAGTTTATTATTCATCGACGATTGCCACTTCACCTTGTGTCCTATGTCCTAACCGGTATTAGCACAATCACCCTAGTTCTCTTTTTTTTCCGAAAAATAAATTTTGGCTCACAGAAATTCAGCAATAAAATATCCGAAGAAAATCAGTTAGGTATCCCCCCAAAAAGTGTCTCACAGGTGCGACACTTTGTGGGGCTTGGAATGAAAATCGAAAACGGCGCAAACATCTGATGTGACTAAAGGATTTTGAAGTACCTAGCACATTCCGCTGCGCCTGATCGTTCCTGACCACTCTCCCCCTACATGCAAGCATGTTTAACGGTGGAAAGTGGTCAGGAACTGTCTACACTACATGTGCAAGGTACTTCAAAAGGAATGATTATAATTATTATTTAAGAAGAAGAAGAGAGGAACGGGATCAAATACAAGGAACTCGAAATAAGGACGATGGCCCCCAAAGGGTCATCGGTTTGTTGATTGATTTTATTTGGATGCACTTGAAAATCAAGTGCGCTTAAGTTTGTTGGTCGTATCTGTCATAGATTGCATTTTCGGTCTCGCTTCTCAGGGCTTCACGCCAAGCCCAATCGGTTTTAGTCATCAACTTTAATCACCGTCATAACGTCAGTTTTAATTGTACCACTCGGTTCAGAGGCCGTGGGCTTGTCATGCTTCCCTGAACAAACGCTCCGCGATTTGTGCGCGAGCCCGAGCAAACTGTGCCAGCTCCTCCGAAATTTCGGACCCCCCGCCCTGAAGGGTGCGTAACGGATGGGCCGAAATTATTTTTTTGAAAATAGAAAGTTCAAAGAAAAACCAAAGGAGCTAAGTGCCATGACGACAAGTAGAGATGAAATTTATAGCCAAGTGACTGACCAGATTATCTCTGACCTAGAAGGTGGGCATATTCCGTGTGAGCGCCCCTGGTCCGGTGGCCTGATGTTCCCGCAGAACGCAAGCACCCAGACAATTTATAACGGCATCAACACTTTAATTCTTTGGATGCGACAGCGCAAAGCGGGTTTTGGGTCCTCGCAGTGGTTGACGTTAAATCAAGCGCGGGAACTTGGTGCCAGTATTAAGAAGGGGGAGAAAGCGACTCGAATCATTTATTACCAACCGCTTTTGATCAACGAAAAAAATGATCAAGGCGAAATGGATTCAAAAAGCATTCCGATGCTTAAGACCCATTCTGTTTTTAATATCTGTCAGTGTGAAGGCTTGGAGAGCTTGGTCAAAATCGAAAGCGGTCTTGGTGAGTCGCCCAAAGAACCCGACATCTGTGAAAAAGCCGAGGCCATTTTTAACGCCAGTGGCGCGAAGCTGGCATTCGATGGCGGCACTCATGCCTTTTATCCTGAATTCCACGTCACTTTTGTACACTACCTTTGAGAAATCAGTTTTCTGTTGACCGTTTTCAGGATTTTTTCTTGTAGCCGCGTGAGTGCAACTGTTTTGGTAAATACGAAATCTTTTTTCAAATCCC
>JAYVXS010000106.1:0-18765 GCA_043784965.1 Bdellovibrionales bacterium | reverse complement strand
GCCACCATTAATGCAAGTATGCGAACTAAAATGTCCTAAAAATTGCGATGCGTTACCTGATTCCAGATCAGGCAACGCATTTTTTTTGTCCAAAACTGGTTCTATTGATTCTGATAATTTTTGTGCCTTCTTAGTAAAAACCGCACTCTTCTCCTTATTAAGTAAAAAAACTTTCACGTAAGATTCTCCGACCTTAAAGTACGCTTCGAATCCGTCCGGCAAAATATAAATCTTATGCACCAAGTATCTGATGACCTTCATTCGAACTTTCAAATTATCATCGCGCTGTAAAATCGCACCTATGATTTTCAAAAATCTCTGAAAATCTTGTAACTCGCTCGGCTCATCTTTCAAAACTCCGCTGGCTTCAAGCTGTGCCAGTTTCGCTTGGGCCTCTCTCTTTTTTTCTTCGAGCTTTTCCATCTGTTTGTAAATCGGGGTCGGCGAAATTGTCTGTGGCAATGTCGAAAGACGCTCGGCCATTACTTCTAACTGGCGATCGACATTGAATACGATATGATTGTGCTTCTCCGTTTCTTTAGAACTTGGATCTAGTTTGTGAGCGCGCTTTGCAGAACTTAAAAGTTCTGGCGCAAATTTTTCATTAGTAACAAGTTGAATGATCTGATCCCAAACGGCCGGCTCCAAAATTTTTGTCTGAATGCGCATCGGATCGCAAGACCGCTCAAGCCCTGGAATATTTGCACCGGGAACCGTCTTCGATGCGTGCTCATAATAAGTCACTTTGCAGGTGCTTCCGTGAGCGACCTTTCCAATTAAGCGATCCCCACACTTTTTGCAAAACACTAACCCCGATAACTGATACGGAAATCTATCAAACATCGCTTCTTTGTGTCTGCGGTGATTTTTATCCAAGATTTCGCTGGCTCTAGCAAAAGATTCACGATCAATAATTGGAGGCCACATAGCCTCAACTTCTTTAACCTCGCCCTTTTGTGTGAAAGTTTTGATACCAAGGTAAAATTTAGATCTTAAAATACAACCTAGATTGCTAACAGTATAATAGCCTAAGCGCGTTCTCAGTCCGCCGCCTTCCCTCGCGGGTTTTACTCGATAACCTTGTTCATTAAGCCATTTTGCCGCAGTTGCAAGTGTTCCCTCGATTGCAATGGCTTTGAATGCCGCTCTAACTGATACCGCCCACTCTTCGTCAATGGCAAGATAACCCGGCTTATCTTCAATTCGCTTATAGCCAAAAGGAATTGCACCACCATTAAAGAGTCCCCTCTGAGATCTGATATTAAAGTTTGCAGAAACTCTTTCTGAAATTTGGCGTCGTTCAAACTGGGCAATATTTGCAACTGTGAATAGAACCATCTCACCCGCCGCAGTTGTCGTATCAAAATTTTCTCGCAGTGACTGAAAGCCACAGCCGTTGTCCTTCATCATTTGCCAAATATCAGAAAAATCCTTAATCGATCTTGAAATTCGAGAAAGCTCACTGACTAAAACCAAATCAGTTTCATGCTTGCGAATGGACGTGAGTAACTTTTGAAGTTCTGGGCGATTAGTGTCTTTACCTGACTTTGCACGATCAATATAGACGGCTACGATATCACCGAAATGACCTTCCATATTCTTGAGCTTCACTGCCATTCGAAGACGCTCTTCTTGGTTTTTTATGGAGCCTTCGGGATTTGAAGCTTGTTCTTCGGTTGATACTCTTATGTAAAATGAAATTTTACGCGGCTTAGAAATTTTCATTTTTCACCTACGACATTCTTGTCGCAAGCTATAGCGTGCCGAACGCTTTCTCTTATTAAGCTATCCATTAGCAACCTTCTTTCTTGTTATTGCAGAAGCAATTTCAACAGAAGTGGTTGCGATGTTTGAAGCTAAAAATTTATTTAAGTCTGGCAGACTACGAATCTCATCATACATAAGACTCCCTAGATTCGCAAGTATTTCCGAAAATTCTGAGTCTCTGATAATCATTGGCATCACATTGGTTTTCTGAACTTTCCATCGGCTTCGTTTCGACATGAGCTGTTCCTTTTCAAAAACAAGACGGTAGACGGGACTTCAATACGAGACTGGCGCCTATATTTCGCAAGAGCGTTCTAGTGGATCAGTCTGTGTTGATATGACTTTGTCTAATCCGTCGACGACTCTTGGCTTTCGGATTTTTTTAATGGGACTCTTTGCCGTCGCCATTAAGCCGCTGCTTCGCTCAAAAAGCTCTTTTAATGTTACTTCATCGCCCCTTTCTTTGGCGAGCTTCGCTTGATTTTGAAGCCAAGAGAGACATTTGAAAATGTCAAAGTACATTTTTTTAAGTTCTTCAGATTCAGCTTTTGATAGAACGTCGGAATGGAGCCTGATAAATAAATTCACAATATCGCTTTTTGTGATTGAGGCCATCCCCTGGAGTGATTCATTTGCGAGCCGAGTGAGAGAAATTAGCTTTTCTTTGAGGTCCTCATCAATGGTCACACGTTCTAAAGATTTGTAATCTTTTTTCGACACCGATTTGATTTTTTGCGTTTCACTTTGTTCACTCATATTAGTTCTCCTTTGACCAGACAGCTGGACGATCGATTAAATACTTCCAGTGTCCAGAAACATATTCATCACCTTGAATTTGATCTGGAACCCAGATTCTGCGAACTTCGGGTCTATTAAGCTTTGGCGCTAACTCTTTGGGATTTTGGAAAGAATTGAGTTCGCGCTCCTTCTTTAATTTTTCATCGCTCATGAAATAGCCTGCGGCAGCCCCAATCAGTGCGCCAACCGCTAATGACGTATTTTTTTGTGAGTTATTATTTTGGTTGTTCGCGACAATTCCTCCAACTCCGAGACCTACGCTAGCTCCAAGTATTGTTCCTTTCGTAAGGCTCGAACACGCGGTGCTAAAATAGATCATCGTAAATAGAATAAATTTTAATTCGAAATTCATTTTTTTTCTCCGTAAAGAAATTGAATAGTAGAGAGGCATGAAGATTTGTGAGCAAGATAAGAGACTAAATAAGTACTGGCGAGAGGCTGAGTGCGGGGGGGGGGTATAGAATTACTCGATTTTGATTTTGGCCAACTTTTTACAAGTGTTGGATTTTACGAAACAACTACCTAAATTGAGGAGGTCCTCTCTTGTGGAGTAATCGCCTTCAGTTTGACGTGACTTCCCTAGTGAGTTCTCAAGGGACTTCATACGGGGGTCAAAGGTTTTTGACAGATAGCTGTTTAAAAATTCTGCCAAAGTCACTTCAGTCATGGTTTTGTTTTTAAACTTTGCAAGCCACAAGTACTTAAGAACATCGTCTAAAGACAAAAACAAATGTCCTTCGTTTTTAAATGCAGAATGTCTGACAGCAAGTCGGTGAACTTTATCCATCAGGCCTTGGCCACGGACCACCCAGATGATCTTATCAATAGAATAGTAATTGTCATAGGATTTTATGATCTCGACATAATCGTTTTCAGATTTGGCGTTGAGTTCAACTTCAAGGGCCACATATTTTTTACTGGGGCCGATGTCAAATTGCCAAAGTCCATCGGGCCTGCGACTGTCCGTATTTAAAAAACCCGCAATGCCAGTAGGGCTTGAAAGTAGTTCTTGTTCGGGAATCAATTTTACTTCCGCTGGCTTTTCCATATACCAATCTCCAAGTAAAATGGCAGAAGATAAATGATCATGTCGAAAGCTCTGCGGCCGGCTGCCAATCGATTTCAAATCAAGACCATTTTCTTTCGTAAAAAAAGCTAAGCCTCTTTTTTCTAAAGTCCAGTATCTTCCTTTTGTACCGTCGTCTGATTCTGACGCGAGAAATCCGTGACGACAGAGTTTGTAGAGTCGGTTGTAGCAGGTCCTTGGAGATGACTGATGGTAAAATAATCTATAGAGAGTCTTGAACGAAGCGACTCGATGATTCCATAAAAAGTTGATCATATTTTTATCGCGCTCAGATGGCATCACTGCTTTTTTATTACCTCGAAGAATGATCCTAGATTCCGTTGTCATCTGCGACCTCTTTCTTCTGCGGAGTTAAAATCTCGTCAATTTTTTGAGGTAACAAAAGAGGTGTTTGAATTTCGAATTCGTCAGCACCACGCAGATAAATCCCGCGACCCTTTATTTGCGGTAATTCACAAGCAGACTTTGAACCAAGAACCGCCAGGCTGCCACCAAGATCATTTAACCTAAAACAAATTGTCGACGTTAAATTTGATCTGACCTGCACATCCACTACATTCCGATCCGGACGTTGTGTCGCAAGAATCAAATGAATGCCGCAAGATCTTCCGAGTCTTGAAATTTTTGATAGCCCCTCCTTTGCGGTTTTTACCTCGGTCGATTGGAGTATTCCACCGCTCAACACGAGCTCCGCAAACTCATCGACCACGACAAAAATTCTATGACCGCACTCGTCTCTCAGTCTCTCGTCCGAAGACTTAGACAAAAAACTTTCGCTTTTGTGGTATTCAGATAAATTGTCATGCCCAAGGTTTTTGAGTTTTTCCATGCGGTTCTGAATCTGTTTGACCACCCCTTCGATCAAACCAAGGGCTTGTCTAGGATCGAATACGAGATCGACACGATTCACATGTTCAAAACACTTAAAGTCCGCACCGTTTTTTAAATCTGCAATTTTCAAAACAGTTTCGGGATGATTGAATTTAATAGTTGCGAGCATCTGTCGAATAAAAAACGACTTACCTCCGCCGCTTTCCCCAGCAATCAACAAATGTGGATCAGATGTAAAGTCTATCTCAAAATGGCTTGTTCTATTTTGTCCAACAGAAAAGCGGTAGCCACGAAACTTTTCAAGAGAATTCAGGTGGAGAAGCGTTGGCATCGGACTCGTTGAAAAAACAATCTCGACGATCCCCTTATCTTGGACCATGTCTATATTATCGACGAACACTCTCAAATTCGCCTCGATACGTTCTTTTTTTGTCCTCCATTCATTTATGCTCATTCCGTTATTTGTAAGCCGAAGCTTAAGAGACTCACTGTCTTTTGATTCAAGACCTACAAAACCGGGATATTCTCTCAACGCATTTCTGAGTCCAGAGCGATCAAACGAATTTCTGAGTTCAAAAATAAACATTGTTCGAAGGGTTGCATGCAAAATGCCGTGGTAAAAAAGGGGTGAACTCCCGATAGCAAACTGTAGTAACGGATACAGTTTGCTATCGTAAAGATTGCTTTTGCCATATGCCAATAAAAACTTACCATCTATACCTAAAATAAAAGCTGTGAACATCGCACATGTGGCGCCGAATTTCCAGATTACATTCGGATCACCTCGCCACGCAGCTCGAAAGGGTTCATACGCAACCCGAAACAAAAATTGAAGGGCTAACAATAAATTATCAACAATCCAGTTGTGATTTGATTTTACCTCGACACTCATTGCTCGCTCCCTTCAAAGGTTACGATAAAGACAGAGCCTGCTTTCACCTCGATAACCGGACTTTTGCTTTTCATTTGTTCAAGATATTGTTTTGCCTGTTCGCTGGCCGCCGTCGATAGTCCGTTGAGAGCAGCATCGCTCACATGAGGCTTCACCACTTGCCCAGGGATCGGAACTTCTTCTGTTTTCATGCCCGAAGCGAGGCCCGACAAAAAATAAAGACCGGAGCTAGCCGCAAGTTTCATGGTGTAGTCCCCCACCCGTGAGCCTTTTAGACCTAAAATTCTATCATTTGGGTCATAGGCTTGAGCAGAGATTCGGATAAATTTGCCATTTTTAAAAACAGCTTTGTTAAATCTGATAAAAAGTCGTTCTTCTGATGACTGTCCTTCGCCAATGAGTAGCGTACTCGAATCTAAAAGACTCACGCCGTCAACCTTCAAAGCTTCGGTGAGTTGCGCCTTAATCATGCCGTTGGTCGCGCCACTTAATAAAATCGCTCTCGCTTCGGCTCCTGGTGAAATCGAACCTGAGCCGATAAAGCTTACAACATTGATTTTGGATGCCTTATATTTACCATTTAAAAATGGAGAGCCTTCAAATTTAATTTTTAAAATCAGGGGCGGGATTATGACTACGGAGCCAGTCAGTTTCTCAAGCCCCAAGCTAATTTCAGTTACTTTAAGTGATGCTAGAAAATTTCGTGGAAGTACCTTCCAAATTACAATTAATAAAACCGATAGAAGTGAAATTGAAAATCCCAAAATTATTTTCCTTTTATATCTTCTCTCTTGGACAAATTTATCAAAGAATCGTTTACCGAAAGGCTTTGGTATAAATTTCTCGTTTACGAAATTTGGTAAAGAGTTTTCATTTATCATGAAATTTTACCTCAAATGTTTTCTCCTTTGGGTCGCGAACAAGAACTATTTCATCTCCCTGAACACCACTTGCTAAATGAAAGGAGCATCGCCGCCCTTCTAAATAGACAAGCAAATTGGTTTTGGCTCCGGGACGAAGAGACTTCACAACAAGATCACTACGAATAGTTTTGAAATCAAATCCATTTTCGCCAGGGATGACTTCTTTGGGGCTCGCCGGAAAGTTTAAAACAGTTACTCGTCCGTATGGAATACTAACGAGCTGCGAGTGCACCTCATCACATGGGATTATTTTTTGTTTTGAATTAATTTTTGCATCAGCATTTGCAAACGACTCGAGCTGAAAGAAAATCATAACCCAGATAAAATGTTTTCTATTTGGCATTTGTGTCATCCTTTATTTGATCAACCAAAGTTAAAATGAGGCCATAGGGGTTTGAAATAGATCTGATCTTGCTAGAGATAAGTAGACTCAAGTTAAGTGGTACCGCCGTTCTCACTTTGCCTATGCCAATGAGCCGATCTGCCTCGACAAAATATTTGTCTTGTTCAAACTTTACGGACCTCACTATTACTCGCTGATCAATATTTTTGCTTTTGAGCTCAAATTGCTCTTTTGTTCGAACAATCTGAAGGCCTTCTGTTAAAAAAATGGCCGGATCGTATTTCACAACTGAATCAAAGCGCACCGACAGAGCAGTTTTTATAAAGTTTTCGATTTCTTCTTTGGTTTGACTTGAGCTTTGAATGTCAGCGAGTTTTGAGTCACAACCACGTTCAATTATGATTGGGTCTTTCATACTTGAAAAGACATTCATGATACCGAAGACTGAAGCCACTATCGACATGAGTGTCAGTGCGATTTGCAAGGAGCTCTTTTGAATCATATTGATTGCAGATTGTTGAAAGGCTTTCATATTCTCATTTCCTATAGTTAATAATTATTTCTGAGGCTTTTTATTTTTGCGATTTTTTAGAGTTTCATAATACTCAGCTTCACTGGTAGGATCATCACCTCCCTCGCTTGAGCGAGATTTTGATCGAAGTTTTGAAATCGGCAAACTCCCTACTGACTTCGCCTTTCCTATAACACTCATAGGAGTGAGCGCGGCAGCAGCCATAAGCATATTTTGTAAATTTGAAGCGACACCCGAAATTCCAGAACTAAAAAGACCTCGCACAACGATAGGAGTGATCAGCACCGATAGAGTCAACATCAGATTTAAAACGATCGCCGTTAAAAAATCGATATGGTATTGAGGGTTGTTGATGTCTGATAAAGCGGTGCTCCACAACAGAGCCGACATGCTGGCCCAAACCACTTTCCAGAGACTTACCTCAATCATGGATCGAAACATAGCAGAGGTTCCCTGAGCGGTGGCAGGCAGTACGTACAGGGCAAGAACCAGTGGGGAGAAAACGTAAATCAAGGTCCATGCGTACAGAAATGCCGCGTCGGCAAAATACACAGTGATGTAGAGAACGAAGAAAGACAGAAATGAAATAACTAAAATCACCATGTCTTTGACCGAAGTCCACGACCAAGAAAGTAGTTTGAGTTTTTCACCCATGCGAGACAAAACAAGTTTGAAATTATTTAAATCACCGATGTCATGAGCAATAGCGTCAGTGATTGATGCTATTGCGTTCATGATTTCGGGAAGCGCGACTAATAATAGAGTCGCAACTAAGCATCGACCTAAAAGGGTTGATACACCGGGAGTACTGCCGAGTGAGATCTTAAAAAAATCAAAAACTACTGCGATCAGCAAGAGCAACGTGATCACACCAAAAAAAGCATTTTGAAATATTGCATGAAGTTTTTGCGCTTCTGATGCAAGCCAACCCATATCTAACATTTAAAACCTCGGTCTTTCAAACTGGGAGTTATTTGACTGCATCACTTTTGATAGGCTTTCAGCGGTATATAGATATTGAGCGTTGTAATCTTTTTCGTGTTTATTACTAAGGGCAACACTTTGAGCTTGGAGTTTTAAAAGAGTGCCCTGAGCTCTTAGGCTTTGCGTTAGTACATGAATAACTACACCCAAAGATTCTGCTGTTAATTTCTGAGCACCACCGGGAGAAACTTCATGCGAAAACTTTTTGATGTCCTCACCAATCACATCAATTTGTTTCGTATAGTCGTAAATAGAACTATTTAGGGCAACAGCTTCGGCGACTGATTGATCGACACTGGTTTGTGCCTTTGCATCCGGCGAATCAACAGCCGTACCATAGATGACGGAGAATTTTCTTAAAACATCTTCAGTCTTTTTAAGCTCCCCATAAACGCCGGGGTCAGTCGCACTACCAATAGTTTTTATCATTTCAAGTGAGTCATTGATCCCGCGATTGACCTCTTGAAGAAGGCCAAGTGTATCCTCGCCTGTCTGTAAAACTGCCTTAATTTGGATGAGCTGCTGAATGGCTTCTGCAAGAATTTGAGTGAGAACTGCCACGTCTCCACCAAGAATATCTGCATGCACGACACGTCCACTTCCAATAAGAATCGAAAAGAAGACGCAAATAATAGATTTTTTCATAGACGTTCGGCTCCTTGTGGAAATTTTCGACTTAAGTGCCTCAGCAGATCGTCACCGCGCAATCCGGTAATAGACTCAATTTGAGTCAAAAGAGCGAAATCTTTTGGGTCCGTGGTTGCAAGCCAATATTCGAGAGGTGTTGCTTCGATTGAAACAACACCTTTGTCGTCCTCACACATCAGAAAAGCCTCTGAGAATTTTCCTTTTACTTGGCTGAGACTATCGATGAGCGAAACCTGACGATCGTTTAAATGAAGAACTGATTTAAGCCGTTCCCGGTCAGCTCCTTTTTGTCGCAAAATCCATTTGATCGAAGCGTTCGGCATGATCGCAGCTGCGGCTTTGCTTTTTGCGAAGTCATCAATGTTCTGTGAAATTGCGATGGCACTAGCATAATATTTTCTAAAGGTGCGATACACCTCGCCGATGAATGTGCTACCGGCATCACTTTCCAGAAGACGCCAGGACTCATCAAAAACTAAAAACTTCATTTCGGTTCGATCCCTCTGAACCTCCCGCCAAACAAGGTCTGTTATAATTAATAGACATGCCGATTGAAGATCTGGGGTCGATTCCAAATTCTTTAGATCAAAACACACAAGCCGTTTATCAAGTGAGATTGTCGTCTCGCGATCTATAATTTTCCCAAACGGTGAATTGCCAACCCAGGGGGATAGTATTTTTCCGATGCGTGAGACTTCAGGATTCGAATTACTTAATAAAATTTCACGCAAGTGTGAGAGTCTTGGTTGCTTATGATTTAAATAAACCTGTTGAATCGAAAGCTCAATTTCGGATCTTTCAAGCCTACCTAATCTTGCATCGCCATCTTCTTTAGTTAAAACTTCGATCAACGCAACTAAAAATTTTATTTTTTCGTCCGATGGAGTAAGCTGTTCGCCAATATCAAATGGGTTTATAGCGAATCCACCCGATGTTGAAAGCGGTACGTACTGACCATTTAAAAATTCACAAGTTTTTTTGTAGGATGCGCCAACATCCAAAATAAAAACTCGTGGATTTTGTGACAACATTTGGCCTATCAACAGATTCGTGAGAAATGACTTTCCACTTCCTGACCCTCCCGAGATTATTTGATTGGCATTCGTTGTCCGACTCGAAAACGGATCGAACTTAAAAAGTGAGCCAGCCCGCGTGCGCATTAAAACCGAAGGCGAATCGAATCCACTCCAAAGACCAAAAATCGGAATCAGATCCGCGACATTGGAGGTTTTAAGGCGACGGGATCTTTCTTTTTGAATCGCATTCGGATAAACATGACTCGAAAAGATATCAAAACTCGCGTAGGTTTCTAAAAAGCCTTCAGAGTTGGCCATATCGCGGATCACTTGCAGCACTTGACCGACCTGAGAATCAACTAGAGTTTCATCCTCCGATCTCAAAGTTACGGACAACGATGTATGAAATATTTTTTCGCCATCTTGAATAACTTCGTTAAGTAAAACCTCAATATCTTTTAGTTTTGCTTCACTCTCAATATCGGAGACACCTTTTTTGCCCATTACCATCGAGTACGCAAGCCTTCGATTTAGTTTTAGCCACTCGATTTCTTTGTCTTGATCCGGTACATGAATCGACAAATATAATCTCGATGAAAATGGAAGTCCTAAAAGTGCCGAAGACATTCCGGCGAACGTTTGTTCCGGTAGTGTTTTAAGGGTCACAACGCGGTGATGAGTGGCTCCAAGTCGAAAACCCTTAACTTCTTTCACGAGCTCTGAGCAAACAATGTTTTCACGCAAATCACTTGTATCAAAGGACCCTAGCCCAATCGGATGACCTGGGTTCCAGACATCAAAGGAGAGCCTCACGACTTCCGTTTCAGAAACTTCAGCTGTCGACAATCCTGCTGCAATCAAATTAGATTCAATATCTTGCTTCGTAATTTTAACCCATTTAAGTGCATGTCTAAAATCATTTTCATGCATCTGAAATACTGACTTTTCACTTTTCAAATATGAAAAGATATTTCTTTTTGGTAAGAATTCTTTCGGCAAGTTCGCCCGAACTAGAAATAAAATATCCTGGTTTGGGAGTTCTCCCTTTGAATCCAAATTTTTAAATTTCTCACACCGCTCGCTTGTCAATTCTTGAATCAGTTTCGGGGCATTCTTTGCTAGCTCTAAGTGTTGATCGAAATCCGTACTTCCGATGCGATCAATCGATTGCATAAACTGAATATCGATATTTTTAGGGAGCGCATTTAGAAATGTTTTAAGTTGTTCTCGAATTTGATTGACGGAGTCGTCTGAAGAACACGAAATGTCGATGGCATTGACTTTAAAACCAAAGCCAAAAGATCCATCCTGAAAAAGAGTGATGCCGTCTTCAATGCCCCAGATCTGCACAAAAGAAGCTAAAGAGTTTAGAATCATAGAAGTCCTCGTTTTTTAAATACAGCTCTTGAGTAGATATACGTATCTGGCCCTTTTTCGAAACATGTAAGATACTTCGGTCGCATCTTGAATCTAAGAAAATGCATTAGGAAATTGTCTGGTTTTCCACGCTTGGTCAAAATCATGAGGAGCGCGAGCGCCAGAGAAGGCAGATAAACAAAATATGTTTTTAATGCGGTTTGGCCGAACAAGAAATTTAGAACCGACGTTGATGTTACAATAATAAAAATATCGATGAGTTCTAACCATAAGATTTTAGTCTTTCGGTCTAGACTTCGATTCACTGGCGACATTGCGAGCATTCGTCCCACTTTCAAAATAAGTAAATTGAAAAAAACAAAAACGAGACTGCGGATGCCGAAATCTAAAAGTCTCTGTTAGATTTTCGGCGTCCGCATACTTTATTAATGAACGATACTTTTGATAAGGCTTACAAAACTTTCGGCTCCAAATCCGACCACCGCCCCTAAAATTGCGTAACTTAAATACGCGCGTGCGTTGGGTGACCCCATAAGGTAAGAAAGGCCCGCAAAAATTAGTCCCAGTACGCTGGCGATTGGCAAGAACGTACCAAGTAATTTCGATTGAAGCTCCAACATTGAAGACTCAACAGAGGCCTGAGCTAACAAGGGAGCCAAAAAACCACCTAGGACCGCAAATGCATTCAAATACTTTAGCATGCTCGATACTCCATAATTTCATTTGAGATTTTAAGGGTGACTAAAACCATTTCGCGTCTGAAAGATTTTGATTTGCTAAGCAGCAACTTCTTTTCCAGATGGATACAGGCTCATGAACATGTGAGATCCCAGATCAGAAAACTTCACGTAGATATGTGTTCTGACGTGATCCATAACCTTAGCAAACCCAATAGGGTTCTGAAAACTAGATTTTCCATCCTCGTGAACGATCATTTTTGAAAATAAAGTGTAGCCCGCGCCCATATTTTTCGACATATAGAATGTTTGGTCGCAGAGCGTGAATAATTTAATTCGATAATGCGTTTCGTTTTCATTTTGAAATGCATACCCACAAAGTCTTAATGACGAAAGTGCGCCGTTAATTTCACGGCCTCTATAAATTTCAAATCTCATGTGGTTCATTTTCAATCCTCTTTTTTATATTTTAAGAACAGCGAGACTATTTTGTTTTAGTAATCAAAGCTTTGACTCATGTCTCCTATGAGTTTCATCTGCCTTCGCACTTTACGAATTTCGCGTCGAAGAATTTTGTTAAATACTAATTCCTCTTCTGAAATGCTGTCGGTCAAATCTTTGTAACTAGACTGAAGTGCTTCGAGTTTTGTTCTATGAAGCTGATCTATTTTCTTTTGCTGACTCATAGATCTCCTCCATTTTTCTGAGCTGCCACTCAACTAATTCAAATTGTTTTAGCAGAGACGGATTGGCTGCCATCTCTTTAGTCGAGATTAAGTTTCTTAAGCTTTTGATAGCGGAAACCAAATATCTCATTCGCGAGGCGAGAAGCTCGTTTCTCATTTATGGCCGCCGTTGAAATGCCTCTCATATTCCGAAGAGCCTAAGTATTTTGGCTGAGGTTCAATCCGTTCCCAGTCATGAAGATCAAAATCTTTTCGTGGTAAACACAATCTTGTTAACTTTGAGAGAAATGATTTCGGTGATCTTTTAGACCTACCTTTATCATTTTCAATCTCGATTGTGTCGAGAAGCGTAACAGGCTCAACTTTGATGTTGGCTTTATAGTGAATTGTTTCGTTCATTTAAATCTCCATTGGTTTTAAATTTTCGCAAAGGGCCTGCTATCAAGTGACTTTATATTTTCAACGAATACCAAAGTGATTCATGCGCTCACCCTCGCGGGTAACGAATTCATTTCTATATTCAAGTTGCCTCCACTGCTCCAGATTAAGATCAGTACCTCGCTTCAAAGCGCCGAAGGTATGATTCCAAATTCGAACGAGGACTCTCATCAGAAAATATTTTTTCGTTTCGAGGGGCACGGATTCTAAACTCTGCACGAGTGTCAGAGCTTGAGCTCTGGTTTTAATATTTAGGGCTTGAACAATTGATTTCATTTAAAAATCCTTTTCTCTGTTTGAGTTGTTAATAGATATTTTACGAAGCCTCTTCGGGAATTTCGTAAATTGAACGGGGCGGTGAAATGTTCAAGCTTGACCGCAGTTTTTGGTTGAGTATTAAAGCGAGTTTTGGCTTTTTATTTTTTTTCTCGTTAGCGAGAGCATCGAGTGCCCATTTTGGAATTGAAAGATTGTCGCCTTCGGCGTATGAGTCGCTGTAGTTGCAACCTACACAATAGCTATGAGTTGAGAATCTTTGAAGTCCGCCGTCACCGCAACGTGGACATGTATCGAAATAAGGTGAACAATCTGCATTTAACATAAACCCTCCGGTTTCAAAGAAGCGTAAGTGCTTCCCCCTTATTAGATTGCAAGGCAGTGCCAAGGAATTGATATGGATGGATTAACGAGATAAGTTGCAGATAGCTCTAGCAAATTTTCAGTTTTGAGGGAGTATCAAAGGTGAGACTCAGTCTCACCGAGTATCAATGGAGAGTCTCACGATAGTTTATTTAGGTGAGGTTAGGACTGTATAGATATTGTTGAAAGCGAGTTCGAATATTTAGGTTGTCTTCGAAAGGTATAAGAAAACGCCATGAACGCGCTAAATTTAATTATAGTCAGTTTTTAATTTTGTGAAATCGAAGGAAGCTTCTCTGAAATAAGGGCGCCTTGCGGTTTTGGTCTGCTGTTTACGAGGCCAAGCTCTTTTGCTCGTCTAAAAAAAGTTGCACG
The DNA here is from genome assembly GCA_043784965.1 of Bdellovibrionales bacterium. GTDB lineage: Bacteria > Bdellovibrionota > Bdellovibrionia > Bdellovibrionales > JAMPXM01 > JAYTQQ01. Next base: position 4,752 of record JAYVXS010000106.1, on the reverse strand, counting down.
CGGCACATTCAAATTTTTGGCTGCTCTTGTCTTATCGCCATTTGATTCGATGATGGCGCGCTCATAGCGCTTTTTTTCAGCCTCAACCAAACTCGAGCCATAGCTGGCAATTAAAACTCGCCTGAGCCGCGTAGAGGCCAAATGAGCAAGCTCTGGAAGGGCTCGGCAAACATCTTTGTCACGTATGACCGGCTCGACGCATCGACTTTGCACTCCTTCGATGACTGATTTTAGTTCACGAACATTTCCCGGCCATGTGTAGGTCTGTAACAGGTTCATTGCATCGTTGGTGATTGTCTTTCTTTTTCTAACGGGCGCTTGAGCTAAAAAGTATTGAATCAGTTCCGGAATATCTTCGGGACGTTCACGAAGCGGCGGAATTCTTAAAACTTCTTTAGCGATACGGTAGTAGAGATCCTCTCGAAATCTTTTTTCAACGATCGCTTTTTTTAGATCGACGTTTGTTGCAGAGACTGATCGAAAATTTACTTTTTTATTTTCAAAAGAACCAACCCGTTGAACGGTACGCTCTTGAAGCACACGTAAAAGCTTCGCTTGCTGATTGAGTGGCATGTCACCGATCTCGTCAAAAAAGATAAATCCTCCGCCGACGGCTTCAAAAGCACTCACGCGCTCACGATCTGCGCCCGTGAAGGCTCCTTTTACATGGCCAAAAAGTTCTGACTCAGCAATTCCGTCACTTATAGCTCCGCAATGTATCGGCATCAGCCGCCTCGATGGGTCGGCTTGTTCGGCCAACATTTTTACAAGAACTTCTTTACCAGTACCAGACTCTCCAATCACAAGAACGTCTTTTGTTCCGTCACGTACGATGCGTTCAACTTCTGAACGAAGATATTGAACTTTTGGAGAGCTACCGATAAAATGAGTTACGCTGTTTTCAGAGTTCACTTGTGAAGCAATATTCATTGCGCGCAGACGCAGTTCTCGCTGTTGGAGTGTCACACGCACGGCGGCACGAACTTCATTGGGTTGAGCCGGCTTAGGGACAAACTGCGTAACCCCCGCGTTAAGGATCTGGATTAAACGGTCTGGTTTAGTCTCGGCACTAATAACAATGACATCAGCACCTCGGTCAGCCGCGTAAATATGCCGAAAGACATCAAGTCCTGAGCGGACGTCGTTGTCAAAATTTAAATCGAGCAGAATAATATCGTAAAAATTTCTCTCAATTGCTTCAAGCCCCTGATCAATAGTTGGGTAAGATTCAAACTCACATTCATCCTCTAAGATGAGGGATAATTGTGTCAGCCAAATTGAGTCGTCATCAAGTGCAAGAACTCGAGGTAGTTTGTTCACAATGTTACCTCGTTTAGAGAAATATAATTCGGCAGGAAAACTTCAAACTTTGCACCACCTAGACGCGATGAACGACCGACATCAATTCGTCCTTCATGGGCTTCAATAATTTTTTTAGAAATTAAAAGTCCTAAACCGCTCCCATGAGATTTCGTACTGCGAAAGACGCGAAACACGTTGTCTGTCTGTCCTGAAATACCAGGGCCGTTATCTTCAACGCTAATTTTAATTTCCGAGCTTAAAGCCTCAACAGCAATGCGAAGCTTAGGTTCAGTCCTGCTTTGTGCTGCTTCTAAACCATTTTTTATTAAGTTTGTAAGGACTCGAGCAATTTGAACTGAGTCGTGTGGCGCTGTTATCTCTTCACTCATTTCAACAAATGTTACTTTCGCTTTTCGATTCAGACTGAGATCATTAGTAAGTCCTAACGAATTCTGAATTGTTTTTTTGAGACTGCAATTTGATTTTTCAACATGGATCTCTCGATTTCCATCAAGAGTTGACTCGATGATATCTCCGATAATCGGTAACCGGGCTTCGCAAACGTTCAGCAGATTTTCTAAGCGGCTATTTCTCTTCGGTGAATCTTTTGGCTGCTCGAGAGCTAAGGATGTGGCAGCAACTACAGATGCGAGAGGAGTCTTGATATCATGCATGATCCCGCTAGTCAGCTGCCCGACAATGGCTTGGTCCCGAGCACGGTCATGTCGACCAATTACTTCTGAAATACTTTTTGCTAAGTTGTTAAGATCCGCGATTTTAAAATCAGGTTTTTCCGGATGTTTGCCACTGAGGTCGTCCTCTATCCAATTTACTAAAGACGTGAGCCCAGTAGGAATTTGTTTCAGCAATCTCGCAAGCATTACGAAAAGACCTAAAAAAGCCACAAACAGTATGGAGCTTGTCAGTAAAAACGTTTTGAGCAGATCACTACTCGTAACGTGATTTGCCTTTTTAACCTTTACCAAATAACCGTATGTGCGTCCTGACTCAGTAATGGGAGTCGAAATCATGATCTCACCATTCGTTTTGCAGAACATGACTGCCGCTGACTGAGTGCAATTCTTAGCATGAGATTCTAAGGGACTGTTCTCAATAGAAATTGAAGAAAGGTCTTCGCTTGTTTTTATACGTTCAAGAATCAAATTCGCACCGTCTTTTTGTTCAGGCAATAGAAATGATGGAATTATAGAATCAATTTGATTTGGCAAGCTTCTTGTTACTTCGTCTAATGCCTGATTTCTAGCCATTGATTCCTGGACGTTGGCATATCCAACAATAACCGCGCCAGACCCAACAATAATGAGAGCGAAAGTTGCGAATAAAATATTATTTGCACTAGATCGCAATGTTGGGCTGGTCATCGCAAATCTTTCAATTTCTGCCAGTCACCTCTAAGAAGAGCCATGATGCAAGTATCCCGAAACTTACCGTCACGATAGTAGCCATCTCGAAGGCGGCCTTCCTCTGCGAAGCCAACCTTTTGATAGCATCTCACAACGGGTGTGAAATCCGGATTGCACTCAAGCCAAATACGATGAAGGTTCATTTGTTGATAAGCATAATCGCATAATGTTTGAATAGAATCTTGGCCAACTCCCTGACTCCAGTGAGGCTTCGAACCAATATAGATCCAAATCTCAGCACGCCTTGAGCGCGGATCAATACTACGTAGACCGATAAATCCAACATGCTCGCCTGTAATTTCAATTGCTAGACTTAATATATCCGGTCGCTTTACCTTCTGCTGCTCAATCCACTCTTTTGACTCTTCTTTTGAAGTTGGGTGATATAAACCACGCCATTGATTGGTCTCTTCATCATTGATCCAGGCATGATATCTTACAGTATCTTCGGTCTCGATCGCGCGAAGTAAAATTTTTTGACCGCGAATCATTTTTCACCTCGGGTAGGTTCAATTCTCTCAAGTACTTTAAATTTTGAGTTGTTCGCCGACAGCAATACTAAACTTTTCATTGGAGCTCTCTTATTTCGAAAAATAAATTTCCCGGTAACACCTGAGAATACTTTTATGTTTTGTATAGCTCTTTCTACACCGGCACGTGAAAAGTCGTTTGTTTTCAAAAGAGCTTCGATCAGTAGAGACATCGAGTCGTAAGCAAGAACTGCTGTATCATTAGGAATTTTTCCAAACTCTTTGCTGTAATCAGCGACGAACTTTTTAGAACGTGTCGACTTTTCGTCCGGATGCCAGTGAGAAACTGAGTATCCAGAAAACTCTTTACCTTTTAAAATAGTGAAAAATTCTTCTCCGACATTTCCCCATCCGTCACCACCAAGAAATGGCTTGGTGATTCCCCTAGAAGAAAGACTTGCTATGATACGAGCAGATAGAAGCTCCTGATCTGGAACGAGAATAAGGTCGAACGATTGATTCTTTAATTCGTCGTAGACACTAGTGAAATCAGTATCGTTTTGCAGAACCTTCACGGCAATCGTTATATCGCCACCGTTTTTTTTAAACTCGGTCTCAAACGCTTGGGCGAGATCAGTACAGTATGCACAATCCACAGCTGTGATCAACGCCACTTTTTTCGCATGAAGTTTTCCAACTGCAATATGCGCGAGAGCTTCACCCATGAATGTGTTGTCAAAACAAGCTTGATGGACGTACTGACCTAGCGAGCCTATGCGGTTGGCAGTCGCGCTGGGAGTAATCATCGGAAGACCGGATTGTTGGTGAATCGGCGCAGCCAAAAGAGCATGGGACGAAAAGCTGTAACCAATGATAGCGACGATTTGAGAAGCGTTAGCGTTTTTGGCTACTTCTAAAACTCGAGCTTCTGATGTTCCATAGTCGAACTCTTGAGTTTTGACAACAATCGACTTTTTATCGAGTTTCGTTTTAGCGTCCTCGATGGCAAGTTTAATGCCGTTCCGAAAGTAGTCACCGAATGGATTCGATGAACTTGAACTGACTTCGCTAAAATTTGAAGCAAGGCCGACGGTGATATCTTTTGCCCACACCTTGCCGGTTATGCTAAAACAAATGAGTAAAATTATGAGTGATGAATACCTCACGCGACACCCTCAGAATCTTTATTTTTTGTTATCGGTAAAATCTGAAAAGTGCTTTTTGCAGTTAATGTTCGAGTTAAAGTTCCATTCACTCTAACCACACCAATCTCAGGTTTAATTAGTTCTTTTATGTTAGTGGTTTTTTGCTGAAAAATAATTTTTGAATCGGGAACAAAGCTACATTGGGATCGCGTTTTTAAAAATTCTTGTTGAGTTGACTCAGTAATCGCAATAACAAAGTCTATACGCTTTTCTTCTAGAACTTTTATAGTTTGTCCAAGAGGCAAATTGATTCCTCCATGCATGCTGTCGAAAGATAACTTTACGGTGACGTAATTTTGCGCCAAACTCAAAAGTAACAAGTTCTGAGTGGGAGTCGGCTCAGTGATCCAT
>JAYVXS010000105.1:0-6357 GCA_043784965.1 Bdellovibrionales bacterium | reverse complement strand
GTTATACCCAGAATTAATCACAATGAAAAAAGAAGCGATAAAATCGCCTAAAATCTAAAATGAACCCATGAAACCTTGCCAGATTTCCACCCATCTTTTCAATAATTCACAGAATTATTCTAGACTTTTTTTGATGCTGCCAATAATCAGAATTATTTTATTTTTTTAAGATAGAGATCATGAAGAATAAAAAATGAAACGCAAATTTTTATTCTTCAGCTCAAGTTCTAATATTTTCGATTGTGTTCTCGCATAACGAGACCGTCGAACTCATATTTTGAGTCGTCTTAGCCCCAGATTAGCTTAAGAACAGATACAAAAAACATATTTAACTAAATAAACATGTAGCTAATGAAGCACAAAAACAGAACTTTTTAACTTGTCGAGCACTCGCCATATTGAAAAAACCAAATCGCTTTCAAATCTATCGGGTTGCGACAGCTTTCGAACTCGATGGGTTTTTGAGGCTGTCGGAATATATTGATTTTTTAGTAAGGTGATAAAAGAATTTATCGAATTAGAGGCTGTCGAACAGGGTAAGTAGAGATCCTCTCGCCAGGATGAAATCACATTATCAACGGCAGTTTGAAATTTTGTTTTGCCATTTCTTGTTGCCGATATAAGAGCATCAAGAGTAGGGATACTGACTCTTCTTCGTGGAAGAAGAAAGTCTGGTAGGAAAGAAAATTCAACCTTAAACCTCTGGCAACGTCCGTAACGGATCGCAATCTTCTGAAGCAGACCTAATGATGAGTCTTGCAAGCAACGAGCGTAATAGCCCTTCCAGCGCGCACAGTGGCCCGCCGAACATATGGGACACTGTAGGTGAATACTAGGGAACTCATAATCCATCTTGCGATAATGAACTGAAGAGTGAAGATATTTATCACTGGCCGCGATGTATTTCTCGACGCCACTGAGACCATTGTTTGCGAAAATCGGTAAATGTATTTGCATGATCTGGTCGATACACTAAATGCCGAGCAACATCCAATAAAAATTCAATCAATAACAATCAAAAAAATGCTCGTAGTTAAAATATTGATCCCTGATAACCACATAGAATTATTTTGTCTCACACCGAATCAAAGTTACTTTAATTCTACCAATTGATGCGCTGAACTCAGTGTTAGAAAGTTGGGTTTAACACCGTGTTGGTGCCATTCGATTTTACAAGTCCGTACAAATTTATTTCGCCAGATGCGACATACCACTTCCGCTTACCATCTGATTTAGGCGTGAGCAAAATCTTGCCAAAAAATAATCGCTTCAAAATCTCATTCGATGCGTGAACACGCTGTCCAAGAACCTCCGACAGTGACATGAGTCGATCACGAATTGCTTGCGGCAAAACGAAAACCTTGTTTCCGTTTTGACTCACTAAGTAGTTCCTCTCGACGGTCAAGCTATTCAGCTTTGCCTCTGATTCACTCAGGCTCTTTACTATTGTTTCTGAGAATTTGCCCATTGCGATGAACCTGGCATAGTTCGCAACTTCTTTTTCAACAGACGAAATTTCATCCTCAAGCCGCTTGATACGAGCAGGAACAGTGCCATGCTTCTTTGCCATTACTTCGTTGTACCGATTCGCCATGAACTCGAAAATCTCAGGGCTCTGTAAATTGCGCTTTATCTCATTAAGTAAAGCGGCCTCAACAGCGGACTGGGCAACCGTTTGCTTGTTGCTGCACTTTATTGTGGTCGTACGATGCGCATTGAAGCATCCAAAATAACCCTTTCCCGAGGTCATCATAAAGTTGCCACTGCACTCGGCACATTTCATCGTTCCGACAAAAAGATGTTTCGGAGTCGTTCCTTCACGAATAAATTTCGTCTTAGAAGTTTTTTTCAACTCAGTATCTTTAGCTTTGCGAGCCTTCACTTTTTCTTCAAGCTCGATGGGCACGATTCTCAATTCTTCCATTTCTGTGACCAGCCATTCTTGTTTCTTGCGGGGCACCTGGATCATCTTGTCGATGATCGGGTTTTTTACGACTTGAGTTTGTCTATACTCCCAAACGCCATAATATTTTTCTTGGTTGACGAGAGTCCAGACTGTCTTTTCAGCCCATAACTTCGTTGATTTTTTTCTTTTAGATGGAGACGGCATGCCCTCCTTATTAAGCATCGTTGCGATAGCACGACATCCGACGCCGTCTGCATAGAGACTGTGAATTCTTACGACAATTTCGGCTTGTTGATGGTTGATCAAAATTTTAAAGTGCGATGGCTTCTCGATACCCTTGATTGTTTGGTGCCTCGTCGGTTCAGTCCGATATCCATACGGGTAGTGGCCCGTTGAAAACCCCTGTAGCGCTCGCACTTCTAGGCCACGCATTGTGGTCTTGGAAATTGCCTTAGATTGATTTTCGTTGGCGTAACCCTTGAAAATAAATAGATCCTTTGCGTTCGGATCGACTGTACTTATTTGATCAGAAATGGAAAAGCCCTCGACGCCATTAAACACAAGACGTTCGTACAAATCAATCGTGTCACCCATGTCCCTAGTTGTTCGAGAAATATCATCCACTAGAAGAATGTCGAAACTCTTGGAATATACACCCGCACGAATTCGATCATAGCCCTCTCGAGTCACTCGACCGGTTTTGGCCTCATCCTTTATTACCCAGTCTTCTGCAATCTCAATTTTTGCACCAGGGTACATCTTTGAAAAAATGAGTCCTCGGCTAAGTTGCGAACGAATCCTCAAAATTTGCTCATCAGCACTGTAAGGCGAGTTTCCAATACTGGAGTATCGAGCGTAAATAGCGGCCCGAACAACACGTTGAGAATTATCCTGCTGATCGGTCTGGTACGTCAGAATTTTTATTTTCGGTCGACTCACAAGACTCCTCTCTGGCATCGCAAACTAATCCAGCAATTTTGCAATCGCTCTCGACCAACACCTCAGCCAACAGATTCAGGAGTTCTGCGAGAGGCCCCAGCCCACTGTTTAACTTTGGTTTTAATGCCTTTTCGCTCATCGCCCCGACTCCGTGACTAATTTAACTTAATTTACAATACGATCCCTAACGCAGAATGTCAATTTAAATAAGTTATAATTGCCATCGTGACTCAATTGAAGGCGGTTTCTGCGTCTATTTTAATTATATTTGCCATTTTGGTGGCGGATGAGTACAATCAGACTAACTATAGGAGTCAGAGATGTCTCGCATTCACCTAGAAACAATTGGAAAGGAAAAGCTCAGAAAGCTCGTCGATCAGACTGGCCTGACCGTCACTGCGCTTGCAGAGCGGTGTGGGATCACTCGAAGCGGATTTAATGTTTGGTTGCTGAATGGGAAACTTCCGATCAAGCAGTTAGAAAAGATTCTCGTCATTGCCGCATTCAAAAACGCCGAGATCAGCGACAAACCTGAGCCGATCCAACTCGGGGACAAAACATTTATACCTGATTTTGTCATCAAGCCCGAAGGCGAGTCCAATTTCCTCACTGTTGAGGTAAAGCTCAACGGCGTCACGTCAGACCAACTAAATATGCTTCAAAAAGTTGGTGTTGATGCTGTGGTTTCTGTAGAAGGTGAAAGCGTAAAGGTTTCGTTTCTTTCAGGTAGTGCGATCAATAATATTGCCGCTAATCTTGCCGAGACCCGATTTGCCAACCCATTATCCTCAAGTGTTTCAACTGTAATGACCGCCATCGGGAACACACATTATTCCTATTTGTTAAGGCCATCTACAAACGGCACCATAACGATGGAGTTACCGATGGATTTAACGGCACGAGAGGCTGAGCGCCTGTCACTTTATATTAAGAGTCTGGTGTCAAGCGACGGCCCCTCACCGAAGCAACAAATTAAAAAATCCAAATCTAAAGCTCGCCGTGGCACCACAAAGTAAGCGCAAAAGCAATCAAACCAAAAAGAAAATAAATCTGCTGCGAATGCGTTTCTACACCTATGCAAATGGGTTTCACTTTTTTGATTTACGGAATGCAGTCCTTGAACAAATAAAAAGCGACGCTGTGGCCACTCGAAAAAGCGGAAAAGAGCCACGCCAACATATTAGAAAATACATGGCGGCATTCGATTGTCTCATTGCCAATTTGGCAGAGGCATATCTTCAAGAACTTCCGTTAGCCATAGGACGCCGAGATTCTCATTTCAAAAGGCGCCACAAGCCAAACCCCGAAAATCTCACTGCATATATCATGCGAACAGTCGTTGATCAGTTGTCTCAGCCAAACAAGAAGGAGCGAAACAAATTAAAGAAAAATAAAGAAGGGAAGTTCGATGGTTTGAAAAATATTGGTATTTTGGAAATTAAACAAAAGGGATACTATGATAGAGGCGGCAGCGGTAATTCAGAAGTGACCCTTTATCAACCGACTGAACGATTCGGCACATTTTTACGAATGCCAATGAAGCCGAATCGGGATGGCGCAGGTCGTGAATTATTCATTGAGCGCCGAGTACTTAACGAGCCACTGGTAAAAATTGAATGCTATTCACAAGATGAAGACGACAAAAGAACCTATTTCCAAGTTGATTTCACGAGAGCGGATGTTATCCAAACGGCGGCCACGTTATCTGAACTCGAAACCTTGATGGATGAACATAAATTCACATTCAAATCCGTGAGCTTTAGACCTCCGTTGTTCGTTCGCAAGTTCAGCAAGGACTACCAAGGCCACGGTCGAATCTATTGCGATGGCGGCTCTTTTCAAAACTGGAAGAATAAATTCATTAGGCAGCTATTGATTGATGGCCAGGCAGTCACCGAACTCGATTTCTCAAGCACCCATATCGCCATCGCCTACGCCGAGCGGGATTTGCCACTGGTCCAAGCATACGCACTGACCACACTGTCACCGATTCAGGATGGAGATTTGAGACGACAACTGGGTAAGTGCTTCGTAAACATCATGCTCAATGCGAAAACTGCAAAGTCTGCACAGCAAGCAATTGGCAAAGCGTTCGCAGACGAAGGCATAAAGTACGGACCACAAGGACTGAAAATTTCTATTCCCGAACTAGTTGATGAAATTCGACAAAAACATGCACCCATCAAAGATATTTTCTATTCCAATGCCGGTCTACGGTTACAGAAGATCGAGTCCGACATTTGTTTGCTTATTCTTGACCAATTCGCTCAACTAAATAAACCGATCATCCCCAAGCACGATTCTTTTATAGTCAAGCGTGAGGACCAAGACCTATTGAGAACCACAATGGAAGAGGCATGGATTCATGTCATTTCTCAGCTCAAAGCCTCCAATGATCCTGTCCATCCTCCTAGGATCTCTACAAAATACTGAGATCCTTATTTTCAACAGTATGGAGCGAAGCGTGCTGAACGTAAGTGAAGCCGAGTGACGACTCAGGAGTCACGAGAGCATAGCGATTCCTTTCTCTCAGCGAATTTAAAAAAAAGCTGATTAATATCTGTTACTATTGACAGCAAGAACGCCACTTCCATGGCGCAAGGCAGAACGATGAAAGAAATTAAAACTAAATCAAGAATCGGAGTCAGAGTTAGCGGGCAGACAAAAGAATTCGTCGACGAAATGAGCAAAACACTCGGCCTGAATCAATCCGAACTGATCGAACGACTGATATTGAACTATCGCCGAGGTCGGTTCTCCAAGGACCGGCAGCGCTATCGGGTGAGGCTCGCCAAAGCGTTCGAAGCACTTTCGGCAAGTGATGCGTCAATTGCGTCGTAAAGGCATGAAGCGAACTCGTTGAAATAATTGAACCGACTTCTCTGAAAGTGACGCCAAGCCTGCCTTTCTAATACCAGAAAGCCAGCCGCAATGACGGCATTTTACGATGCCTTTGATTGCTCGTATTGGAGACGGCTGAGAAACCAGTCCAGATTCTCGTCATTTAATCCTGAAAAGTAAGCCGCTGCCAGATATCTGGACTCGAGTTCAACACCGAGAATTATAAACATAAATTGGACCTGCGTTTCGAAGTCTAACGCTGACTCTTGTTGCGGGCATTGGCGAATAATATCCAATGCTGCCTTCCACATGCTTTCAAGTGTGGCGCTGTTTCGATGCCTTGCAAACGGGTCACTGGTTGTCGCCAGACCAGAAGATTGAGGCGCCATAAAGGTACAGTTTTCTGACGGCGTGTTTTGTGACTTTGGAGCCTTGGCCATAATTACCTCGCACCCTTTGTGGCCAATGCTGCGCCAGGAGCCTTTTTGACGGCGGCAGAAACGGCGGCTCTACTGATATTGAGTTTTTTTGCAATGCTTGTGAGCGATTGTCCCTGACTTCGCAATTCGAGCACCTTGCCATGATCAACAGTCCTCGGTCGCCCAATGTGTTTCCCACGGGCTCGAGCGGAATCCATTCCAGCCTTTACTCGCATCTTAATGCTCTCTGCC
>JAYVXS010000104.1:0-6365 GCA_043784965.1 Bdellovibrionales bacterium | reverse complement strand
TTTGATAGTCCATAATTGAGTTCGAAACTTGACCTTAGCATTGTACAACCAACCACAAGGAGCAAATATGGCTAAACCACTCAAGGGTACTAAAACCCATACCAATTTAAAAGATGCGTTCGCTGGCGAATCACAAGCGAACCGCAGATATCTTTATTTTGCAAAAGTTGCTGACATCGAAGGGTATCCCGAGATCGCTAGTAATTTTAGAGAAACTGCAGAAGGCGAAACTGGTCATGCCCATGGCCACTTAGACTATTTAAAACAAGTTGGAGACCCCGCGACTGGATTGCCAATGGGTGATACGACTTTGAATTTGAAAGCTTCAATTGAAGGTGAAACTCATGAGTATACTGATATGTACCCAGCAATGGCAAAAGCTGCACGCGATGAAGGCTTTGCTGAAATCGCAGATTGGTTTGAAACTTTAGCCAAGGCTGAGAAATCCCACGCTGGGCGATTTACACATATGCTGAAGACAATTACATAGTTTAACATTTACAAGAAGTTTAGGCAGACAACATGGCAGACAACATGGCAGACGAAAAGCACCTACGAATTTCTTATCAGCCTACTGACGGACTCAGTTATGATCCAATCGATCCAAAATACTGGGACGAAACAGCTTTGCAAAAAGAACTCACCCGTGCTTTTGAACTCTGCCATGGTTGTCGAATGTGTTTTAAATATTGCGACTCTTTTCCGAATTTGTTTGAATTTATAGATAAAAATCACGACGGCGACGTAAACAAAATCACCAAGTCCGAAACTCACAAAGTTATGGACGCTTGCTTTCAATGCAAACTTTGTGAAGTGCAATGTCCCTATACTCCACGAGACAAACATGAGTATCAGTTGGATTTTCCGAAGCTTGTTCATCGTTATAAGGCTCAAGAGGCGCGAAAGACTGGAATCGGCTTTCGCGAGAAAATTCTAGGGAATCCTGATGCTGCAGGCGCCGCCGCGCGAGCCAGTTTAGGAATGGTCAATACCATGAATCGAGTCAGCGCCCACCGTTGGTTTTTAGAAAAAATTGTTGGCATTCACCGAGACAAGCTATTACCTGATTTTGCCGCTAGCACTTTTGAAAAATGGGCTGATTCTCAGGGTTTAATCAAAAGTGACAAGAGTGATTGCGAAGTGGTTCTATTTCAAACTTGTTATGTACAAAACAATGAGCCTGAAATTGGCCGAGACACGGTTGATGTCATGCAGAAAAATTCGGTAAAGTTGCAATGTGAAAGAGGCCTTGAATGTTGTGGAATGCCCCGCTGGGAATCTGGAGATCTTGAAAGTACTCAGAAACAAGCAAAGCATAATCTCGACAAACTTTTACCATTCGTAAAGGCAGGCGCCAAAGTTGTAGCCATTAATCCCACCTGCTCAATGATGTTGAGAAAAGAGTATCCAACACTTGTTGCTACAGAAGACCGTGAGCGCGCAAAAAAATTAGCCGCCGCCGTAATGGACCCAAGTGAATACTTGTGGTCGATTCGAAATGAAGCAAGATTTAATACAGATTTTAAAAGCTCTCCTGGGGTAGAAATCAGCTATCACGCACCCTGCCACTTAAGAGCTCAATCTATAGGTTTTAAGGGCCGCGATCTCCTAAAGAAAATACCGGGAGTAATACCAAAAACTGTAACCGAATGTTGTGGACATGATGGAACCTATGCAATGAAAACTGAAGGATTTAAAGCCTCGATTCGCGTTGGGCAAAAGGCTTTTGATGGAATGAAAGAGCCACATGCTGAAGTTTGGTCTACCGATTGCCCACTCGCAGCCATTCAATTTCAACAACATGCCGGCGTGAAACCCATGCATCCAATGAGCATTTTATCACGAGCCTATCGTATTGATGGCTTCACCGAAAAAGTTATACAAGGGAGTTCAAATGAAAAAAGTAATAAAGCCTGAGATCCTCTCATTGAGCGATTATGAAAAAATTCGCGAGAACTTTCGTATGCAGATTATGAAAATAAAAGATGATCGCCGTATTCAGATCAAGCCATACCTAACATTTCTATTCGAAAATCATGATACTATATTATACCAAATACAAGAGATGGCTCGCGCTGAACAAATGACTGGCGACAAAGAAATCAACCATGAAATAGACACTTACAATGAATTAATTGGTGAACGTGGCGAACTCGGCTGCACCTTAATGATTGAGATCGAAAATGTTGAACAACGCGCGGCCAAATTAACCGAGTGGCTTGATCTATTACCACATCTCTATTTACTTACCGATAAAACTATGAAAATTGCCCCCCAATATGACCCTCGCCAAGTTGGCGATACGCGAATCAGCTCTGTGCAATATTTAAAGTTTAAAGTGGGTGATCAGATTCCTGTTAAAATTGGCTGTTCTCATCCCAACCTGAAGACGGAAGTGGTTTTGACTCCAGTCCAGACCGCAGCACTCTGTAAAGACCTTGTCAGACCCTAACTGAGACCGAAACATCAAAACCGAAATCAGGCGGTGCTGCCCCTAAATGGCTCTGCGTAACTAGAGCAACCAAACGAAGATGGGGCCCTATATAGTCCCGCGAGCCTTGAGCGTTTGTTGTAATTTTAATTGATAGAGCTCAGTGAGAGCCAGTTCGACTGCTGCCCCCTCAATTACTCCAAGGGCGACGGCAATAGCCTCAAGAGTCGCCATGCCTCCTTCAATATGTTCTTTTCTCATAAATTGAGTCGCCTGTACACGCGACGACACTTTTACTCTTGGCACACCATTTAGCTCTGGATGCCGTGAGTTCACTTTGCTGGCTTGGCGCCAGTTGCCGTCGGGAATAATTAAATGAACCGGCTTACAAAAAGCGTTAACAAATTCTGCGTTCAACATAATAGCACTTTCTGAGGGATACAAGAGTAAGCTCTGATACTCTTCACTAATTAGCTTTGAGAAATCCGTTTTTTCTATTTGCTCAAGTCCTCTTACCAGAATTTCACTATTCGTCAGGGCAGCAATCGCCAATCTACCAGTATTACTGGTGCGCTTTAATTCTTTATAATGAGCGACCACACTCACACGCGTGGCGAGAGTTAACTTTGGAATTCGATCACAAATACAACGGTCTTTATGTAAAAGGCAGATCTGGCAGGGATCTTTGGTTTTTCTTTGGCGTAGATTCACGGTCTGAGCCCAATTTGCAATAACAAATCCGCAAAACTCTTTTCGAGTGGCGCATGGACCTCAATGACTTTCTTCGAAATTGGATGAGAGAAAGAAATTCGCGTACAAGCAAGCAGCAGACGATGACAGTCAAACTTCTTACGAAAAAATTGATTATGAATACCCGATCCATAATTAACATCCCCTATAATTGGATGAGAGAGATGTTTGAGGTGCCTTCTAATTTGATGTTTACGCCCAGTGATCGGCGTCGCTTCAACTAAACTATATCTGCTCGATGGATAAGGACTAATAGGCTCTAAGACTTCACAAGTGGATACTTGTCGAAAAATGGTTCGCGCCTCTTGAGCTGCTTTATTCTTTGTTGCAAGAAAATCAGTTCTACGATCCTGAATTTCTTTGAGTGGATGGTCCAAATCAACTACTCCATTCATGAAACCCCGAACCACTGCCAAATACTTTTTTTGCACTCTTCTTTCTGCGAACTCTTGACTTAAAACTTTAGCAGACTCAGAAGAAGTTGCAAAGATGAGCGCCCCCGAAGTCGCTTTATCAAGCCGATGAACCGGATACACTCGACGACCTATTTGATTACGCAATATCTGAAGTGCAAATTTTGTCTCATTTGGGTCAATTTGACTCGCATGAACCAAAAGGCCAGAAAATTTATTTACCACAACTATATTTTCGTCTTGAAAAAGAATCGGCAATTCAGAATTATCAATTTTATTCATTTATTTCCTGGAACAAAAATAACCTGGGACAGACATAGCTCCATTTTTAACTCGATCTTTTCTTTTTCGCACCAAGCAATAACTCTCAGCTATTGGATTTCTTTAGACTTTTATATACTGCCAAACTCGCCCTAATAGCAATGTGCAAATGAAACCAAGATGGCGGTCTAATCTAATAATCTTGACAAAGAAAGAATCGAACCGAAATTGAATATGGGCTGATCGAAAAAATTTAAATGGAGGTTTACAATGAGATCATTAGTGAGTTTCTATTCACCGCGAAGTTTGACAACTGAGTTATTGAATCAAATGGATTGGGCGAGGGATCGTGATTTTTTCTTCAATGGCAACAGTGAGCGCACCGGCGACCGAATTGATGAACAAATTGGTCTTCGTGCTCAATCTCCAGACGATGAGGACAGCAATTTTGATCCACCCACTGAAATTGTTGAAGGCGAAGATCACTATCGAATGAATTTTGATCTGCCAGGTATGAAGAAAGCTGAAATTAAAATTGAAACTCATCAAAATACGCTCAGTGTTTCTGGTGAAAGGCGACGCGAGATCCTGACAGATAAGCAACGGGTCGTACAAAGCTGTGAGAGAGGTTATGGGTCCTTTAAAAGAAGTTTCACTTTGCCCGCTGGAGTTCAAAGCGACAACATTGAGGCTCATTTCAATAGTGGCGTCTTATCACTCTACGTTCCGAAAGCTGCCGCGACTCAGAAAAAGCAGGTGGAGATTAAAGTCGATAAGCCGAGTATCTTTAGCAATCTATTAGATAAAGATCCCGGTGCAGTACAGTCAGTTCAAAGTTAAGTGAGCAAATGGATTTGATTTTATCAGAAGCTATATTGGATTGGCGCTTGTATTGGTGCCTTTCTTTTTTTTAGTTGGTTTTATATGGAAAAATTGAAATCGGAAGCCGCTGCCCCGAAACTTCCTTCGTGCCTCTGAACTGCACTGCGTAACTAGACCAACCAAAAGGAGATAGGGCCAGCACTGGCGCCTTAGTTTTAGCTCAGCCTTAAAAGCTAAGTTTTATCCAATCCACGGGATTAGACTGCGGCGCTCAGAAAATTCTTCCATCGCGAATCTAACACCTTCACGACCCAAGCCAGATTCTTTTACGCCACCATAAGGCATATTGTCGGCACGGTAGGTAGGGATGTCATTTCCGACAATACCGCCTACCTCAAGTGTCTGCAGGGCTTGGTGCAAGAGTTTACTGCTTTGTGTGAACACTCCGGCCTGAAGTCCGAATTTTGAGGTATTGACTCGAATCAGAGCCGCTTCAAATGTTTTATATTTTTCGATTATTACAATAGGGGCAAAAACTTCTTCGCACGATATCTTACTCGTGTCCTTAACGTTTGTCATAATTGTTGGCTGAATCATATTCAGAGCTCTGGTTCCACCAACTAGAATTTTCGCACCTTCACTCTTGGCTTCTTCTATCCAAATTGAAATTCGTTTACTTGCGGTCTCGTCAATTACCGGACCAACGCTCACCTCCTTAAGGTTTGGATCGCCTACTTTCAGCGCGGCGGTCTCTTTCAATAGAAACTGAGTAAATTCATCGGCAACATCTTCTTGTACAAAAATGCGCTGCACTGAAATACAAGACTGCCCAGCATAACCAAAGCCGCCGATGGCGCATCTTAAAGCGGCTCGACTTAAATCAGCATCCGAATGAATGATGACCGAGGCATTACCGCCGAGTTCGAGCGCGAGCTTTTTACCTATGGCTTGTGCCTGAAGCAGCCAGCCAACGCTACCGCTCCCCGTAAAACTAAGTGTTGAAATGCGTTGATCTGTGACCGCTTTTGAAATGATTTGATTCGGACAGCTTAGTACTTGAAAACACTGCGCTGAAATTTTCTCGCGACTGTCAGCTGCCGCTAGAATAACTTTTTCAAAAATCTCAGCAAGAAGATAAGAGCAGCCAGGCGCTTGCGGCGAAGGCTTAAGTAGAATAGGACAGCCGACGGCAAGTGCGGGCGCGACTTTATGCGCTACTAAGTTGAGCGGAAAGTTAAAGGGTGTTATCGCCAAAAGCGGACCGCGAGCAAACCAATATGAAATTGCTGGCGCATAAGATCTGCCGGCTACGTCAATGTCTAGCGGAATAACTTCTCCACCAAACCTTTTTGCCTCTTCAGCCGCTATGGTAAAAGTTTGAATGGCGCGACTCACTTCGATGTCTGCAAAGGAATGGGGCTTTCCGGCTTCATCAATCATTTTTTTTATAAAAGCTGTACGCTGGAGCTCAATTTCGTGAGCCATCATCAACAAGACTTTGCTCTTCATATAGCGACTGACCTTGCGAAATGATTCTGTAGCCAGCGCTAAAGACGCGATACCTACTTCAAGTTGATCAGCGCTTGCCATACTCACGCTGCCAACTTGCTCCCCAGAAAAAGGCGAGCTCAATTGTTTTTTATCATCTGCTTCAAGCCAAACACCATTGATAAAATTTTTATAGTTTG
>JAYVXS010000103.1:0-19027 GCA_043784965.1 Bdellovibrionales bacterium | reverse complement strand
TTTGACATGACCATTTGGCATGACCGTAATCATCTAGCCAACACTCTTTATAAAGTGCGAAATAAATATTCGATTAAGATAACCCCTAAGTAGTGGTGAGTGTTTAGCCTTGATTGTCGCGAAGCACAAGATTTTTATGTTTTTTGTAAAAGTTCTGCGGCACGAATTGCAAAGTAGGTCAGAATCATGTCCGCCCCAGCACGTTTGATCGACACCAAGGACTCCATCATGACTTTATCACCATCAATCCAATTTTTTTCAGCCGCGGCCATGATCATAGAATACTCTCCGCTAACCTGGTATGCCGCAACCGGCAAACTCACCGCCGCACGAACTTTTGAGATAATATCAAGATATGGGAGTGCGGGCTTAACCATGACAATATCGGCCCCTTCCTTCACATCCAACTGAACTTCACGTAGTGCTTCTCTGAGGTTCGCCGGATCCATTTGATAGGTCTTCTTGTCTCCAGATTTTGGAGCTGAATTGAGGGCCTCCCTAAACGGACCATAAAATGAAGAGGCATATTTGGCTGAATAAGCTAAAATTCCGACATTTTGAAAAGAATTCTCATCTAAAGCTCTGCGAATGGCACCAACCCTGCCATCCATCATATCACTTGGCGCGACAATATCAGCGCCGGCTCTGGCTTGCGCAACTGCCATCTCACACAATATTTCAAGACTTTCATCATTTAGAATTTCACCGTTTTTAAGAAGTCCATCATGGCCATCGCTTGAATAGGGATCCATCGCAACATCAGTAATAATAGTAAGCTCTGGCAGCTTCTTTTTTAATTCTTTCACACACCTTTGAAGGAGCCCGTTGGGATTGAGACTCTCTTTTGCAAATTTATCTTTTTTAGCATCTTCTATAACCGGAAATAGCGCGATCGCCGGCACCCCCAATTTGTGTGCCTTTTGTGCCTCACTTAAAATATGATCTATTGAAAGACGATACTGACCCGGCATTGCCGCGATCATCTTTTTCTGATTCTTCCCCTCAGTTACAAACATGGGATAGATCAAATCTCCTGGAGCGAGATAGGTTTCGCGCACCAGCTTTCGAATGCTTTCAGAGGATCGATTTCGTCGCGGCCGGCTTTTCAAAGCTTTGGACGACTTTAAATTCGATAAGGTCTTCATAAATCCCTCGACTCTCGATTTTTGGAATTTCTTTGTCCGGTCTTTTTAAGACGTGACTCAATATTTGCACATTTTTAATTTATTTGCAAAACTAGGACTCTGATAAATCAGCTATTTAGTGCCTCTTGGAGAACCCCACATGAACTATCTTGTTACCGGCGCCGGTCGTGGCATCGGATTTGACCTGACCTCTCAGCTTTTAACTCTTGGCCACTCTGTAGTAGCCTGTGTTCGCGATCCAGTAAAAGCTAAGGAGCTAGGGATTCTTGCCAAAGAGTACGGCGATAAATGTCAGATTTTAAGCATGGATGTGACGTTTCAGAAAAGCATTCAAACCGCAGCAGCTCTTATAAAACTGGATCATCTTGATGTGGTGATTAATTGTGCCGGAATTCTTCTCAACTACGACGCAAATATCGATGATTTGAATATGGTCGACCTCAATTCAAGTCTGCAAACCAATCTCTTTGGCCCGATTCATGTCACCCGAGCCACACTTAAACTATTGAAGAAGGCGAAGTCTCCAAAATTAGTGAATATTACAAGTGTAATGGGCTCACTTGCCGATAACTCAAGCGGCATGGCGTACTCATATCGTATTTCGAAAACGGCTTTGAATATGTTTTCAAAAAATCTAGCCATCGGCGAAAAGTGGCTTTGTGTATTGATGATCCATCCCGGCTGGGTACAAACTACTATGGGTGGAAACCAGGCCTTGATCTCGCCGCAAGAATCTGCTGGTGGGATTTTAAAAGTCATTGCCACCGCTGAGGTTAAAGATTCTGGAAAATTTTTGAACTTTCGCGGAGAAGAACTACCTTGGTGAAGGCCTTCGCAAAAATAAGTTCACCTTTCGCTCGACCCCTAAGGGCTACTTCTTTGCCCCTTGCGCTTTTACCGCGCCCACGGCCTTTGCGACTTCGTCAGCATTCCCTAGATAAAAACTTTTAGTCGGTTTCAAATTTCGGTCTAACTCATATACCAGAGGAATCCCAGTTGGAATATTGAGACCAGCAATATTCGTATCAGAAATTTGATCAAGGTATTTTACAATTGCACGAATGCTATTGCCATGCGCTGCCACTAAAACTCTTTTACCAGTTCTAATTTGCGGAGCAATGTCAGAATCCCAATATGGCAAGACGCGTGCGACGGTATCTTTAAGCGACTCGCCACTTGGCAAATCACTCGGCGCAATATCTTTATACCTGGTATCGAAAGATGGATGCCGCAGATCTTTCTCATCCATTTTAGGTGGCGGAATATCAAAACTTCGACGCCAAATATGAACCTGCTCTTCACCATGCTTCGCAGCAGTCTCTGCTTTATCAAGGCCAGTCAAGGCCCCATAATGCCTCTCGTTCAATCGCCAGCTCTGGCAAATGGGAATCCACATCAAATCCATTTCTTCTAAAACTATAAAAAGAGTTTTAAGCGCACGATTCAAAACTGAGGAGTAGGTGAATTCGAAATTATATCCTTCGCTTTTAAGCAACTGACCCGCCGCTTTTGCCTCGCTCAAGCCCTTTTCAGAAAGTCCAATATTTTGCCAACCGGTGAAACGATTTTCTTGATTCCAAAGGCTTTCACCATGTCTTAAAAAAACAATTTTATACATCTGGGTCTCACTTTTTATCTTCGGTTTTAACCACAGGCTTACTCGGTGATTGAACTGCCTGCTGGTTAACTGGCCTGCTGGGAGCTTGGTTGACTGGCTTGCTAAGCGTTTGGCTGGCTTGCTGGTCAACTGGCTTAGTGGGGGTCGGCCTGTTCTCAGGTGCCCTAACTGGGGTCATCATATTTCCCATAACGGCATTCGACTGAATGGTCTCTTCTCGGGAGTTGCGGCTGCGAGGCTTAGGGCTCTTCAACTCGGTTTCTTTTTCGATTTGCTCAGTGAGGTCTACTGTAATATCGCCAAAACATTTGAGCTGACAAGACAGACGCCTTCGATCAATAAAATAACCTGAACCAATCAAAGAAAGCTCTGCACTCGATGGTTGCAAAACATTATATTCACCTTCGGCTAGCACCACTCGGCACTCCGCACATGAGGGCACCCCGCGACAGATCGATTTAATATAAATATTGTTTTGCAAGGCCACGTCCAAAACACTCTGTCCGGTTTTGACTTCACATTCAATATTTTGAGGAATGAATTTAACTTTCAATGGTCACCGTATTTTCAAATAAATTTAACTTTTGCGAACTTTTTCTTACCGACTTTAAATATCCACTCATCAGAACTCTTGGCAGACAGCTTATGTTTAGGATCTGATATTCTTTCAGAATTAATTTCTACGGCGTTGCCCAATAAAAGTCGTCGTGCTTCACTGGTGGTCGCAACTAGCCCCATATGCTTTAACAAACCAGGTAAATCAAACGCCGATAGCTCACTTAGCTTCAGTGAAATATTTTCGATGTCATCTGGAATGCCTTTGTCGACAAATATACGATTGAATTCGACTTCAGCATTTTCAGCCGCTTCGTTTGAGTGAAAACGTCTAACAAATTCTTTTGCTAGTCGCACCTTGATTTCTCGTGGATGGGCCGCCCCCGACTTTAAATCCATTCTAATTTTATCAAGTTCGCCCGAGGTGACTTCGCTCAAAAGCTCATAATATCTAAGCATCAAACTATCACTGACCCGCATCGTCTTTCCAAAAATATCGCGGGCCGAATCTTCGATTGCGATATAGTTGTCGAGACTTTTTGACATTTTGTTTACCCCATCGAGACCCTCTAGAAGCGGCACAGTCAATACGCTCTGAGGTTCTTGACCATAGGCTTTCTGAAGCTCTCTACCGACTAGCAAATTAAATTTTTGATCGGTCCCACCTAATTCAATATCAGATCTTAAGGCAACCGAATCATAGCCTTGTACTAGGGGATATAAAAACTCGTGAATCGAAATCGGCGTATGGTTTTTATAGCGCTTTTCAAAATCATCACGCTCAAGCATTCGGGCAACAGTGTAATGAGCGGTGAGTTTGATGAAATCTGTCGCTGAAAATTTCTCCATCCAAGAAGAGTTCCAGGCGAGTTCACACTTTTTCATATCGAGAATTTTGGCGACCTGATTCACATAGGTTTTTGCAAAAATCGCAACATCTTCTTTTGTAAGTGGCGGTCGGGTTTCATTTCGCCCGGTGGGATCACCTATTAAGGCAGTGAAATCTCCAACTAAGAAAATCACCGTATGACCAAGATCTTGAAACTGCCTGAGCTTATTAATTAAAACTGTATGGCCCAAATGAAGATCCGGCCGTGTTGGATCAAAGCCCGCCTTCACGCGCAGCGGTTTTGACTCTTTAAATGATTTCTCAAGTTTTTTCAGAAATTCTGGTTCAGCTATAAGATCGACACAGCCGCGCTTAATTTCTTGAAGCTGAATTTTAGGTTCTAGAAATTTCACGCTGCTGTCCTCTGTTTCGACTCTTGTTATTTTTTTACGGTTCTTTTTTTACGGTTCTTTTTTTGCGGTTCTTTTTCCTCAAAACAATGCGATTTTGCTATCTGGCGTGCTCAACAACGCGCGTTTCTCTAATGACATTCACCTTCACTTGTCCCGGATAATTCAATTCTCGCTCGATTTTTCTCGCAATATCGTGCGAAAGCATTTGCGCTTGTTCATCAGTCACCCGACTGCTCTCGACTAAAACTCTAAGCTCTCGTCCAGTCTGCATTGCAAAGGTTCTTAAAACTCCATCGAAACTATTGCCGATCGACTCAAGGTCTTCAACCCGCTTAATGAAACTGTCCATCGCTGGTCGTCTGGCACCAGGCCTTGAATTCGACAGGGCATTTGCCGCAGCAACTATAATGGCAATCATCGACTCAGGTTTTTCTTCATCATGGTGGGCACGAATTGCGTGGCAGATTTCTTCGCTTTCACCATGCTTTTTCGCAAACTCGGCGCCGACAAATGAGTGAGAACCCTCGAAACTATGATCCAGCACTTTGCCAATATCATGCAGCAGGCCAGCGCGACGAGCCCGCTTCACATCCACACCCAACTCACCAGCGATCATGCCGCTTAGAAATGCCACTTCCATTGAATGCGTGTAGATATTCTGGGTAAGTGAATGTCGATATTTAAGTGACCCGAGCATACGGACGATTTCAGGATGCACGCCATGAATTCCTAGATCAAATAAAGCTTTTTCACCATCTTCTTTCATTGATTTGAAGAGATCCTTTTTAACTTTATCAACTACTTCTTCGATCCGCGCCGGATGAACGCGACCGTCTTCCATTAATTTCTCAAGAGCGCGCCTGGCAACTTCTCTTCTGACCGGATCAAATCCTGAAATGACAACTGCCTCTGGGGTTTCATCTACAATCAAGTCAACGCCACAGCAGGCCTCGAGCGTGCGAATGTTTCGCCCTTCGCGACCGATGATCTTACCCTTCATCTCGTCACTCGGAAGGGTCATAACGCTAACGGTTCGCTCAGATGAATACTCTCCTGCATATCGCGCCACGGCCATTGCGATGATTCTTTTTGCACGTTTTTCGGCATCCGCGATTGCCTCTTGCTCAATTTGAAATGAACGTTTTGCGGCCTCCGCGCGCGCTTCTTCAGATAAGGCTTCTGTCATTTCTTTTTTTGCTTCGACGGCGGTCAAACCAGAAACCCGTTCTAGACGTTGCTTGAGTTCTTCTATTTTACGTAAACCTTCACCCTCGAGCTCACCTAGTCGTTTCTCAATAATCTTTACCTTTTCATCACGGGCCGAAATTTCTTGTAACTTCACTTCAAGGTCTTGATCTTTGTTTTGAAATTCTTTTGTCAGCTTGGACTCTTTCTCAACAAGTCCCTGTTCTTCTTTTTTCAAAAGAGATTTTTGCTTTTGAATATCGGCCTCAACATTCCGCCGCGCTCTTGTTTCAAAGTCTTTGGCGCGCATCTTTGAATCACGGTCAATCTTAGCAGATTCACCTTTAGCTCGATTGACTATTTTCTCTGCTTCCGCCTCAGCTGATTTTTTAGTTTTTTCGTCCAATTGTTTCTTGTAAAACATGTGGGCAACACCGCCAACAGCGAGACCTGAAATGGCAGCAATTACTAAAAATAGAACATCGCTCATATAAAATTCCTTTCAGAGAAGCCAGACGAATCAAAACTCTGCGCCAAATTTTTTAGCGAATTTTTAACCACTAAATACTTCAGAGTGAAATTTTCAGTAATTAAGCGGTCTATTTTTTCATCGTATCTTTGAGTTTTGAGAGTCTCATTTAGAAACTGTGTTTGAAAGCACACGCCAATTTTTTCAGCGGAGCATTTTTTTAAAAATCGATCATAAAATCCTCTGCCACGACCAAGTCGGGCACCAGAAGAATCAAATGCTAAGCCGGGAACCACGATGCCAGTCAATTCGCTGGCCAGAACCCTCTCGACACTATCTCGGACCGGCTCCATAATCCCAAATTCGCCCTTTTGAAAGCTTGCAAAATGTGCCCCCAAAAAAAACTGAATATCATTGCCAACAACTCGCGGAAAAGCGAATCGAATTTGCCTTGACAGACTTTTATAGGTATCAATTAAATTGGGCTCATTTGAAAGTGGCATGAATGCAGCCCAAATGCCGCTGCGTGACTTAAGCTCATTAAGCAAGCGCAAGTTTAGACGTCTGTTCTGCTCTTCAAAGCGAGTTAAATCCCTCAATCGCTTTAGTCTAGATAGTATAATTTTACGAACCGAGCTCTTTGTTTGCAATCTCTTAACTCCAAAAATAAATTCACTTTAAACGGGCCCTCAGGCCCATCCAAGCGACGGCTATTTCTTCTGGAGCTCTAGTAAAATTTTCTGAGTTTTGTTTTCGAGTTGGCTAAGGTCTTTACCATATTGCTCTTTGAGTTTTAAAAACTCCTCAGCTAGATGCAAAGACGCTAGAATGGAAGCATTTTGAATTGAACCGGTCTTGGTAAGAGGTAAGGCCTCATTGATTTTTGAATTCACGAGTGCAACTAGTTGCTCTACCATTTCATGGTTGTGTGATGATTTTAGGCGCAGCGGGACTCCGGCGATTTCAACTTCGTATAGCTCTGGAGATTTATCTTTTATATCAAGCATTTCATCTTCTTTTAATATCAACTTGTGAGGTTTTACACCTTCGTCAGTTGAAATCGGTGCCGTGCTGCTCACTTCAAATACTTCTAATAACTCGAATAAACTTTAACTCAAAATATTGAATCAGAGCCATCCATGTTTCAATGTAAGCGAAAAGCCATCGAAATTGCAATGGGAAGCTAGCTATAGACATTTCACAGCACACTGTGTTGGAAAGCTATAGTGCAAGCTTTTGCGAGGCTAAATGATTGAATCGACAAACTCATGAGAATTGAATGAACGTAGGTCGCCAATGCCCTCTCCAATGCCGATTAATTTAATTGGCAATTGCATCTCGTAAGCAAGACCTAATGCCACACCACCTTTTGCCGTGCCATCAAGCTTGGTAAGCACAACTCCTGTAATCCCAAGGGCGGCATGAAACTCCCGTGCTTGCTGCAGGGCATTCTGACCAGAGCTAGCATCCAAAACAAGTAATATCTCATGCGGTGAATCCGGGATTACTTTTGTTATCACCCGCTTCATTTTCTTAAGCTCTTCCATCAAAGACTTTTGCGTATGGAGCCGACCCGCAGTATCTATGATGACAACATCGAAATTTTGCGTCTTGCCCAAAGTAACCGCACCGAAGGCAACAGCACTTGGATCGCTGACTCCCTCTGGCGAAAAGATTTCAACCTGCGCGCGCTCAGTCCAGACTTTGAGCTGGCTGCCGGCAGCGGCGCGAAAGGTATCACCTGCGGCAACTAAAACACGCTTACCTTGTTGCGCAAGTGAGCCTGAGATCTTACCAATGCTTGTCGTTTTACCTGCGCCATTTACCCCAACAATCATTAGCACGCGAGGCTTTTGATCCCCAGAAAAATCAAGTGCGGCTAAAACACTCTCACTTTGCTCAGCCGCAAGATTCTGCCGGCCTTGAAGGCTTTCATTTAGGTTAGAATTTGGCGTTTGAGAACTAGCCACCGGAGATTTAGCAATTTGAGATTTAGAAAAAATATCGAGCATTTCATTTTTGATAGCCTCGCGAATCGAATCAAAGCCCGAGCTGCCCTCAATTTTCAGCTTGGCTTCAACCGCCTGCATGAGCCGCTGCACGGTCTGAGGACCAAGATCACTAGTATACAAAATTTCTTCAAGCTCATCGAGTTCTCCCGATGATAATTGTGGGTGGGTTGAAAAGATATTTTTTATGCGTCCCAAAAATCCACTACGGGTAAGCGAGAGCGAGTCCGAAAGTGTGACCAGCTTGGGCTTTGTTGTCGGCGTAACTTTCAAAAGATCTGCATCAGCACTTGAGGACGAGATTGAGGTTTCGGCGATGTCTTGTTTTTTTCGAAAACCAAAATAAAAAATGGTGAATGCCGCCGCGGTCAACAACAGCGGCACCGAGATTGCTAAAAACCAAACAAAATTACCATTTTGCAGTATGTCTTGAATGGCGAGCATAAAGAGTCCTTAGACGTTATATTATTGAGGGCAAAAAACCATAGGTCACTATGAAATTACAACCTGAGCCTGCTCAAGATTCACGCTGACCATTTTCGACACACCCTTTTCTTCCATGGTGACTCCGAAAAGTTTCGTTGCAACTTCCATCGTATATTTATTGTGAGTCACAACGATGATCTGAGAGCGTTTACTCATTTCCCGAACCAGATCATTGAATCTCGAAACGTTGGCATCATCGAGTGGCGCATCCACCTCATCAAGCAAACAATAAGGCGACGGCTTCACTAAGAAGATAGAAAATATAAGAGAAACTGCGGTCAGTGCTTTTTCTCCACCTGATAGAAGCGATACATTTTGCAGCTTTTTACCAGGAGGCTTTGCCTCAATGTCGATTCCCATTTCGCCCTTTTCGACATCTTCAATGAGAATCAGCCTAGCCTCTCCCCCACCAAACAGAACCGGAAACACTTTGGTAAATCTTTCATTCACTTGCTCGAAGGTTTCTCTAAAGCGTTTTGAACAAATGCGGTTGATTTTGTCGATCACCTTTTTCAATAATTCTTTGGCTTCAATTAAATCACTTTCTTGCTTGCTCAAAAATTCGTAGCGTTTTGCGACGTCGTCATACTCCTGAATTGCTGAAAGATTCACATCGCCCATTCGCGAGAGCTTTTCTTTAAGTTCATGAATCTGCTTCTCAGCTTCCTCAAGATTACCTTCGCGATCCATATATCTTTCGGCGGTTTGCGAAAGTTCAAGTACATAGCGCTCGCGAATTTGATCGCAAAGATAATTTTCTTTCAGTCGATTTTGCTCGAGATTCAGTTTTAAAGTTGAAACTTCAGTCTGCAGCGAGTTTCGATTATGCTGGAGTCCCGACAGATTCTTTTCAAATCCACGAGAAAGACTTGAAAGCTGTTCAAAATTATTTTTAGCCAGACCAAGTCCCCGTTCAGTTTCTTCAACTTCACGAACTAAATTTTCAAATTCAATCTTTTTTTCTTCGAGCTCAACCTGATGCGTGGACATGCTCTCGGTGCTCTTGCTGCTCTCTTCGCTCATACGACTTAAGAGCGATTCAACTTCAGTTAGTGACTTTGAAAGAATATGATTTTGTTTCTCTAGTCCCTCACACTCTTGCGTTTGCATAGCTAGCTTCACTTGCATGTCGGTGACCTGAATCTGCATTGGCCCCAACGTATTTTGCAATGACAAATGCTCGATATCTAAATCTTGAGTTACCTGTTCTAGGCCTTCACGACGCTCTTTCAAAACCACAAGGCGTGAGTCGAGATCTTGCACTTCATTTTGCTTGGTCTGCATCTGTGTTTCAAGCTGCATGACTTCTTTTTCTTGCCGGCTAATCGCGGTATTCACATTCGTAAGCTCTTGCTCAGCGCGCTCTAAATCTTTTTTAATCTCGGCTAGAAAAATTTCTTTTTCAACCTTAAGCTTCTGAGCCAGCTCATACTCTGTGTTTAAAGTGTCGAGGCGCTCTTCGGCCTTCTTAAGTGAAACTTGTGCCAAAGCTAGTTTACCACTCCACTCATCTTTTTTCTGGGTGAGCTCTTTGATTTCACGACGACGTTTTAAAACGCCACTATCAGCACTTTCACTTGTACCACCTGTGAGGACGCCATCCGGAGAAAGCAAGTCACCATCCAAGGTCACGAATGTCCAAGCGGGAAACTGAGCGCGAGTTTCAATCGCTTCAGACAAAGAATCGACAATGGCCACACGATCCAACAACTTTTCAACCAAGGGTCTAAAGTTTTCGTGAGACCGAACCACATTTTTCAAAAGCTTCTTAGGTGGCGCCGCTGAAGTTTCAATCATTTGGCCTGAAAAATCAGAAGACATAAAACTAGAGCGACCGGCCTTTTTTTCTTTCAAAAAATTCACCGCATCAAGGGCAGTATTCGAATCGTGACTCAAAAGCATTTGCAAGCGCGGGCCGAGAGCGGCCTCCATAGCGAGCTCATATTCACTGGGCACTTCAACTACCTCAGCCATCGGCCTAAAGTCTTGAGCATTTTCGCGCTGGCCCTCAGGCAGAGATTCAAGCTTTGATTTTTGCCAGAACATGATTTGCTTCACGCCCTCCTGAAATCCCTCAAAATTTAAAGCGAGATTTTCGAGGCCATATAGACGGCTCGCGACGCCATTAAGTGAATCTTTAAACTCATCAACTTCTGAGCGCTTTTCAGCAATTTGCTTTTGTAAAACTTGCCGGTTTTGCAGAATGCTATCGGCATCCTGTGCTAAATCGAGCTGCATCTGCCGTTCTTTTTCAAGACTTGTGAATACCTTTGTTCGCCGTGTTTCAAACTCTGACTTCTTCTCTAATAACTCTTGCTGAACCACCCGCGAATCACTGGCGCGCTCTTCAAAAATAGTGAGTGCTTCACGAGTCGCAGAAATTTTGGCAGAGATATGGGCTTCGCCCTGAGAAACTGTCATGAGCTCACGTCTTTGCGTAGTGAGCTCTTCATCAACCTCAAGACCGCGCATCTGCGCTGTCTCAAAAACCTCTTTTTTAATCAGATATTCGGCGCGTAATGTTTCAACTTGGCCTCTCACCAAAGTGAGATTCTCAGAAATGCGCTCAAGATCGACCTTGAAAAGCTCTTGGCGAGTTACATTTTCTTGCAGGATCGAACCGGTCATTTCTTTATTGCGACGAGCTTGTTCAATTTCGAACTTCAATTCTTGTATTTTGCTCTCTTGTCGCTGCGCGTGACTGCGCTTTTCAAATTGCTGATTTTGCAAATCAGTCACCAGTCTCTCAGCTTGCAAAACCTCTGAACGCTTGGCCTCGAGCTCAGCTTCGAGACTTGAAAGTTCAACTGTCGCTTGAGCTTCGCCAACTTCAGCTTCGGAAAGCTTGGTTTCAAATTCTTTAATTTTAGCATTGAGTTCTAGATAATGGCGCGATGACACCCACAGATCGAGATCTTCAACCTGATTTTTAACTGTGCGGTAGCGCTCAGCCTTTTGCGCTTGCCTTTGCAAGCTATCAATCTGTCTCTTAAGTTCAGCAACAATATCATGCAAGCGAAGAAGATTCTGTTCGGTTGAAATTAATTTTCTCTGAGACTCGCGTTTTCGAACTTTAAATTTTGTAATACCAGCGGCTTCTTCGATCAAAACTCTGCGCTCTTCAGGCTTCGCCGTAATGATTCTGCCTATGGCCCCTTGTTCAATGATACTAAATCCCTTAGAACCTGCGCCCGTATCCATGAAAATTTCTTGCACATCTTTAAGACGAGCCGTTTCTTTATTAATGAGATACTCAGACTCTCCACCTCGATGAAGACGACGGGTCACCATAATTTCAGAGTTTTTCATATACTGGACCGGAAAGGGTCCGCCATCATTTTCTAGGGTCAGCGAAACTTCGGCCATCCCCATAGGGGCATAGCCTTCGGCGCCTGCAAAAATCACATCTTCCATGCTGGAGCCACGTAAATGTTTAGCACTCATTTCGCCCATGACCCAAACAAGAGCGTCCACAATATTGGACTTTCCGCATCCATTTGGGCCGACGACGCCAGTGATACCAGCATCAAATTGAATGACTGTGCGATCTTTGAAAGATTTGAAGCCTACGAGTTCGAGTTTTTTAATTCTCAATTGTGATTCCCCTCATCAAATTTGTTGCCTCTAAACAAAGAGGCCGCTTAGCATCAATGTTCTGACTTTTTCTGTAAGATTGCCGCTTGTGCTGCAGCCAATCTTGCGATCGGAACACGATACGGACTGCAACTCACATAGTCCAAGCCGACATTCTGAAAGAAATGAATACTCTCAGGATCACCGCCATGCTCGCCACAGACACCGATTTTTAAGTCTTGTCGAGTCTTACGCCCAAGGTCAACCCCCAATTTAACAAGTTTCCCAACACCAGCTTGATCAATGCTGACAAAGGGATCGTGTGCAAAAATGCCTTCTTCTACGTAAGTACCTAAAAATCTTCCAGCATCGTCACGCGAGAGACCAAGTGTAGTTTGCGTTAAATCATTGGTTCCGAAGCTGAAAAAATCAGCGGCTCCGGCGATTTCGTCGGCGCACAGAGCGGCTCTTGGGAGCTCAATCATTGTGCCAACAGAATAATTAAATTTTATTTTGCTCTCTTTTTGAACACGCTCAACTTCATCAACAGAAAGTTTTCGCAAAATATCAAGCTCTCTGCGAGTCGCAATAAGTGGAATCATAATTTCAGGGCTAAGTTCAAAACCCTCTTTCATAAGGTCAACAACAGCAAGGGCAACGGCGCGCACTTGCATTCTATAAATCTCTGGAAAGGTAATCGCGAGTCTGCAACCACGATGTCCCAGCATCGGATTGAACTCGTGCAGTGATCTAACTTTGAGCCTGAGTTTTTCAAAATCAACTTCGAGCCGCGCTGCCAATTCTTTAATTTCATGGTCTGCTTGCGGAACAAATTCGTGAAGTGGCGGATCTAATAGACGTATCGTCACCGGAAAGCCCTTCATCGTTTTAAAAAGTTGGTAAAAGTCAGATCTCTGCATTGGCAATAGCTTATCTAGAGCACGTTCACGCTCAAATTTATTTTCAGCGATTATCATTTCGCGAACTGAGTCGATACGGTCAGCGCCAAAAAACATATGTTCCGTTCGACAGAGTCCTATGCCCTCAGCACCAAATTTTCTCGAAGTTATAGCATCCTTTGGCGTATCGGCATTGGCTCGCACTTTCATTTTTCGAAACTGATCAGCCAGTATCATTAAACGGTCAAAGTCTCCGCCAAGTTGCGGCTCAATAGTCTTCACTTCACCCAAAAACACTTCGCCCGTTGAGCCGTCGAGAGTTATGAAGTCACCCTTCTTTAGAAGATACCCATTGGCGCGCATTTCCTCTTTAAGATAATCCACCTGGACGTCACCGCAACCAGCAACACAGCATTTTCCCATGCCGCGGGCCACGACCGCTGCGTGCGACGTCATCCCTCCGCGAGTTGTGAGAATACCTTGGGCCGCCGCCATACCAAGGATATCTTCAGGAGAAGTTTCTATACGTACAAGAATAGTTTTCAGGCCTTTTTCTTTCCATTGAACAGCGTCTTCAGAAGTGAATACGATGGCGCCAAAGGCACCACCAGGAGATGCCGGCAATGCCTTTGCAAGCTTTGTGCGCTTTGCCAGAGGGTCCAGAGTTGGATGTAATAACTGATCGAGGCTTTTTGGATCCACTCGCATAACGGCCTCTTCTGTGCTGATCAGCTTTTCATCGAGCATATCACAAGCGATCTTAAGTGCGGCTGGCGCCGTACGCTTACCAGTCCGAGTTTGCAACATCCAGAGGCGACCTTGCTCGATAGTGAATTCCATGTCTTGCATATCACGATAGTGATTTTCAAGCTTGCGATAAGTATCGACTAACTCTTGGTAGATTATTGGCATTTTTTCTTCAAGCGAGGCGTGGCCGGTTCCCTTTGCAGATTCTCTTGAAATCGGCTGAGGAGTGCGAATTCCAGCAACGACATCTTCGCCTTGAGCATTTATAAGATATTCTCCGTAAAATTTATTTTCGCCGGTTGATGGATTGCGAGTAAACGCAACCCCGGTAGCCGAATCATCGCCCATATTGCCGAAAACCATAGATTGCACGCTAACAGCCGTTCCCCATGCACTCGGGATATCATGCATTTGTCGATAGGCAATTGCTCGATGAGTATTCCACGATTGAAAAACTGCAGAAATGGCTCCCCACAATTGCTCGATTGGATCGTTCGGAAACTTTTGGCCGGTGCTTTCAAAGATCAATTTTTTATATTTGCTAACTAAGAGTTTGAGATCTTCAGTTTTTAGGTCTGTATCGTTTTTGTAATTTTTTTCACTCTTTAGATCTTCCATCATGACATTCAAAAGCGAGTGATTCATTCCCATCACCACATCCGAATACATCTGCACGAATCTCCTGTAAGAGTCCCAAGCAAAGCGTGGGTTTGCTGAGTTTTTAACTAGGCCCTCGACAGTGTCATCGTTGAGTCCGAGATTCAAAATAGTGTCCATCATGCCGGGCATGGAAGCGCGGGCGCCTGAGCGGACACTGACGAGAAGAGGATTTGTTTTATCACCGAATTTCTTGCCAATGATTTTTTCAATTTTTAAAAGCGCCTCAAGCGAATGCGCCTTCACAACTTCTGGCAACTTCTCGGCATTTTCATAAAAAGCCTTGCAAACACTTGTGGCAATGGTGAATCCCGGAGGAACCGAAATTCCAAGCGACGTCATCTCGGCGAGATTCGCGCCCTTTCCGCCCAATATATCCTTCATTTTAGCATTGCCATCGGTTTGACCGCTTGCAAAAAAATAGACTAATTTATCGTTTTTCAATTCAGTCGAAACTTCCTGTTTGCTAGAATTTTTCATGCTCTGCCTTTCGCGTTCCATGATTTACCCCCACCGATTAGAAACTAATCGCGCGTTGCTTGATCTGTGCCCGAATATAATTTTCAACTTGGTCAAGAGCGATGCGCTCCTGTTTCATCGAGTCGCGCTCGCGAATGGTTACTTTTTGATCCGTATTGGAATCAAAATCATAGGTGATACAAAAAGGCGTGCCGATTTCATCTTGTCGTCGGTAACGCTTCCCGATACTCGCCGTATCATCATATTGCACGGCAAATTCACGAGCCAAAGAATCTCTTAACTTCATTGCCGGCTCGGTGAGTTCAGCTTTTTTCGACAGCGGCAAAATTGCAGCTTTGATCGGAGCTATCTCCGGGTGAAATCCGAGGACGACTCGCGTGTCTGCCTTCTTGGTTTCTTCATCATAAGAATTTTCCTCACGATAGGCATCACAAAGGGTCGCAAGGATCAATCGATCACAGCCAACTGCCGTCTCAATCACGAAAGGCAAATATTTTTCTTTTGCCGCCTCATCAAAATACTCAAGTTTCTTGCTTGAAAATTTTTGATGTTGACTGAGATCAAAGTCAGATCGGTTGTGAATTCCCTCAAGCTCTTGCCAACCAAACGGGAATTCATATTGAACATCGACCGCTGCTTTGGCGTAGTGAGCTAGCTCATCTGGTCCGTGGGGCTTAAATCTTAACTTCGCTGGATTAATCCCTAGTTTGAGATAGAAATTCCAGCGGGTCTCTTTCCATTTATCAAAAAAACCATCGTCAGTACCTGGCTTGACAAAGTATTGCATTTCCATCTGTTCGAACTCACGCGTTCGAAATATGAAGTTACCGGGAGTAATTTCATTACGAAATGATTTGCCTATCTGAGCAATTCCAAATGGAATTTTTTTACGTGAAGTGGTTTGTACATTCTCGAAATTAACGAAAATCCCTTGTGCCGTTTCTGGTCGCAAATAAACAATTGCACTGGCATCTTCGAGCGGCCCCATAAAGGTCTTAAACATCAGGTTGAAACTCCGCGGCTCGGTCAGATGGGCGCCCTTACAATTTGGCCTCTCCTTGCAAGAAGCATCAAGGGCTTGCGGCAATTGATCGGCTCTAAATCTTTGCTTACATTTTTTACAATCAACTAGGGGGTCACTAAAACCATCGACGTGACCAGAGGCTTTCCAGACAATTGGCGCCATTAAAATTGAAGCATCAAGACCAACGACATCGTCACGTCTGGTCATAGCGTTCCACCAGGCCTGCTTTACATTCATCTTGAGATTCGAACCAAGTGGACCGTAGTCCCAGCACGAATTAAGGCCGCCATAAATCTCACTGCTTTGATAGACAAAACCTCGACGTTTACATAGAGAAACCATCGTCGCTAGGTCGCCCAATGGTTTATTCGGAAGACTTTTAGCAGGGGTAATAGCTGCGACATTAGCCGGGGAACCAATTTCGGAATCAGACATGATGAATTCTCCTAGCGCGCGTTTTAAAAGTGCGTTCAATCTTAATTTCTGCGTCACCAAGCTGGACGCGTCGCCGCAGAGCATTTCACGATGAATATAGACGAAATACCTGGGCTAGCCTTTTGGGTAGCATTTTGGGCTTTCTTTAGTCAAGAAATCCGGACTTGTCCAAGTGCATTGCAAGACCGAAAAAAAGAAATGGACACTTCAGAGTTTGTGAGGGATGAGCCATCGTTTACTGCAAATGAGGCTAGGGCAAAATGCGCAATTTAAAGCTTAAGAATTCAATCTTGAAACTGATGCTGACCACACTGCCGCTTTTAAGTGCAAATTCAGTTTTGGAAGCTAAGTCCGAACTTGATCCCGAGCTCAAACTCCGTGGGCAAATGGTTCAAGTCAGCAAGGATCTTGGCGTTACCTGCACTTTCTGCCATAGTGCTGAAAACTTCAAAGATTCAAAAATGGCAAACTTTGCTATTGCGCGAGAGCACTTTCGCGTAGTTCGTATTTTAAATTCTGAACAAGGCTTTAACGGAAAACCTCAAGTGAGCTGCTACACTTGTCATCAAGGTAGAGCAAAGTTTGATTATTTAATGAAAAAAGTGACCGAAAAATAACCAGTGGCAGATCAATCGACCTCTTGTGTAACTAGTCGTTTTGCTTCTGAAGACGAATGACTTCAAGTGCCGCCAACATAAAGGTTTTACTTTCGTCATCCATGCCTCTCGTCATTTTTTCAAAAGCCAAGAAACAATTTTCAAAACTACTGCCGGCCGGGACGTCTAATACTTCATAGGCATCCCATGAATGTCCATTGTAGTTAAACATGACATTCAAATCTTTGGGAGCATTTGGGTTCTTTAGTCGAGGGTCATTTTCATCAAGGACGCTACGCTTAACAACTACTTCTTTATTACTGTATTGATCTCGCGAATTTCTGAAGCGAATAGAAGTTTGATTACTCGATCGACGCATGCGTAAAAAGCTTATGACAAGGAGAGTGACAACGACCGCGTTTAGAACTATAAAATGTCGCGATACGAATTCCATACTCTATTATTTTGTTTTCAATTGCACTTTGCAAGAGATGAGATGCTAAATATGCAAAATCCTTTCGACCAGCAGAAACCCATAGCGGGAATCAAGAATATCATAGCCATTAGTTCAGGTAAGGGTGGGGTTGGTAAGAGTACAGTCTCAGCAAATTTGGCCGCGAGTATGGCTAAACTTGGCAAAAAAGTCGGGCTACTCGACTGTGATATATATGGCCCAAGCATTCCGCGAATGTTTGGTGTAATCAATCAAAAACCTGAGGTCGGCGGCGACCAGAAAATATTTCCGATTAAGCGACATGAAGTAAGCTTAATGAGCATTGGTTTGCTCGTGGATGACGAACTCGCAGTAGTTTGGCGTGGCCCAATGCTGTTTAAGGCGGTTGATCAATTTTTATTTGGCGTAGCCTGGGGCGAACTCGACTATTTGCTGATCGACCTGCCGCCAGGAACTGGCGACGTGCAGTTATCTCTAGCTCAAAAAGTCCCTCTAAAGGGAGCCATTGCCATTTCAACTCCGCAAGACGTTGCTTTGAGTGATGTAAAAAAAGCATTGGATATGTGGTCACGAGTGCACGTGCCAATTTTAGGTGTGGTTGAAAATATGTCTTATCTCATGGTTAAAGATTCGAATGGCACCGAGACACGGCACCAGCTCTTTC
The DNA here is from genome assembly GCA_043784965.1 of Bdellovibrionales bacterium. Classification (GTDB taxonomy): domain Bacteria; phylum Bdellovibrionota; class Bdellovibrionia; order Bdellovibrionales; family JAMPXM01; genus JAYTQQ01. Next base: position 789 of record JAYVXS010000103.1, on the reverse strand, counting down.
CGAAAGGCTCACTTGATCAATTTCTTTCTGAAAAGGGAATTCCAAAAATTGCAGAAATTCCATTTTATCCAAATGTTGCAAAAGCCGCAGAAGTTGGAATCCCAGTGGTCAATTCCCAAGAGCAAAGTCCAGAGGCCAAATCATTTCTTGAACTCGCTCGAAGGGTTTGCGAACTCTAGATCTTGACTTCTCCATTCATCTTGCAGTTCAATAAAATCTCAAAACTTTTATGTGTCAAAATAAAGCAGGCTTCATCTCTATTTTATCCACACATAGAGTGTGAATTGAACTGAGACGGCCTACTAAAAGGAGAAAAAAATGAATTATAGTAAACTTGCAATTGGTGCTGCTGGACTGATATTGGCATCCGGTGTTCTCTCTGAATCTCAAGCTAAGGATGAGCCTAAACAAGTACAGTGCTTGGGCGTTGCCATGAAAGCAAAGAATGATTGCGGTGGCAATGGCCACGGCTGCAGTGGACTCGCCAAAAAAGACCGAGATCCAAAAGAGTGGAAGTACGCCGCCTCAAAAGATGCGTGTGAAAAAGCTGGCGGAGTTTTGCTTGAAGAAAACCTCGATAAAAAATAGTGCTCAGTCGCTTATGCATCCAATGCTTAGCGCTAGCATTGGATGGCGCCCCGCCCTTAATGATTCTCTTAAGCAATTGAAGCTCGCCTGGATCGAAGTCATTAGTGATGATTATTTGAAAGTCGACAGAAGGCACTGGACCGAGCTTGAATCTCTAAGAAAGAGTTCCGAACTAGTCTGCCATGGCGTGAACCTCAACAT
>JAYVXS010000102.1:0-6415 GCA_043784965.1 Bdellovibrionales bacterium | reverse complement strand
GATGACTGAGACCGCTGTGAGTGAACTGATAACTCAACCAATTAATAACAGTATTGTGGTTGTAATTAAGACCTAAATAGTACGACGGGTGATTTTGTTGAAGCGTTAAAATTTCTTTAAATTGCTTACGCCAATGGGCAATAGAAATTTCATTGCCATTTACCTCGAAGTCGAGCGCCGCTTTCATAAAGTTAGCATTTCGAATGGCAAGCCCACCCATTTGGTGGGCGTTATGTCGGTCACCGTCTAAAGATTTTTTTGCAAAGCTTCTGAGTAGAATTTGAAAATCCTGGGGATGAGCATCGATGTATTGAGAAAAGGTGAGCCCTTGTGTCACAAGCATTTCATGATCTGAGAGAATTCTTTCAATTCCATTTTGTGAGCGCTCGAATCTATCGAGGCATAGCAAGAAAACCACAATATTAAGTAAAGTAATGAGAAATGTTGCTGGCACCCTTAGTGGAAAGAGAATGCCCTTCAACAGCGGAAAAATCATATTTTTTCGCTTTCAATATCTAAGGTCTTTGAGTTTGGCATAATCTTCTTGAATTGCGCGCGCAATTTTTTAGCAAATTTAATCTTCTTTTGTTTTTTTGCCTCATTTAAGAGTATAGCGTATAGACTTGTCTTGTAAGGAAAGATCTGAATGAGACTCGCACCAACTAAAGAGAGCTTTTCAAAGTCACCAATACTTAAATATTTATGAAGTAGCTCAAAGGCGAAATTGGGATCCGATCGATAGTTACTCTTTGATGTGAACTCCTCAAAAAAGTAGTCAAGCTCAAAGCTTGTCTTAGACAGTCTGACAAGATCTGCGGTCGCTTGTGTCTGAAACTCTTCGGACTCAGTCTGATCGGCAATTCTTTTAAAGATATCACGTGCGCCATTAAATTTACGATCACCTACCAATTCGAGTGCTGATAGGTAATCAAGGGCCCGTTCTGAATTGAGTTTGCTAGCTATACTAATATAGTCCATTGCATCTGAAGAAAGACACTTCTGAGCGCGTATATAATTTAGTTCGATCCATTCGGGCTGGGGTTCAATTTCAATAGCATCGTAATCTGCAACAAAATCAGAGCAGGCCAACTGACTTTGTTGCCCACATCCATTTAGAATCTCAGCTGAACACATCCAACTTGAAAGCTGAATCCGTGCCGGCCCTGTCAGATGCGCGCGTGAAGCTTGAAATGCGGCACGAGCCTCAAGCATGCGATCCATCTCCCACATGATTTTTAATCTTTCTAAATTGAGAAAATCCGCGAAATTAGGTGTTGCTGAGCTCTTGTCAATAAGCTCTAAAGCCTGAGTCAATTGATTGCGTTCATGGAGCTGACGCTCTCTATGAAGGCGCATGAAATCGTGGTGTAAGTCGGGCGGCGGCGCGTACCGGGCTCGCCCGTCTTGCGAGGCTGGCATGCGTACTTCAACAGAGTTTATTTCTCGTTCGCCTTCAATTTCAAGGGCAAATTTGCAGGCCTCGCCGTCATGGTTAAGAGCACAAAGCTTTTCTATATACTCGGCAAAAACTTTATCATCACCAGAGTGGGTGAGGGCGAGAGCCAAATAGCCAAAATCTTTGTCTTGATTTCTCCAAAGACTAAAGTGTGCTTCTTTCTCAAGACAGTTTTCGTCAATACTTTGCGCCTCATAAAGAGCTAATGCGATCGCAATTCTTGAGGCTTTTGGATCTATATTTGAATGCCAATTTTTAGCCGCTGAACTAACTGCGAGACATAGCTGTTGATTGTTTTCAAATTCTTTGACTACCTTCAGAGCTAAGCGCTCAACATTGAAGTAGTTTAGACCAATGGTAATCGCCAGCAGCAATATCGCCCATCCCGGAGCTTGAATATTTTTTGCCAGCTGCCTTTCAACAAATAAGGGGGCCACGGCAGCCTTTTTCTCGTCCAAGCATTTAACGTAAGTATCGCTCAGTCGATCATGCAATACACGCCGTTGTGGGTGAGACAACGAGGCTAACCAGGGAAAGCCTAGAAGCAAAAACTCGAGAAAGATTGAAATACTTCGCAGCAAACTCATTACAAATGAGGGCTTTTGGCCATCATGTATTGAGACAACGCGAAGCCCGACGAAAAACTTTCCGGGGGTGGCGCCAAAAAAATAAATGCATAGAGTTTGATAGGCAATCAAGGTCGCCGCACCGGTAAATGCCATTCCCAAGAAAGCAAAGCTGCTCTGAACTTGACTACCCATAAACTGAGCGACCGAAATATCATGCCTAAACGGTGCAAGAAAAACTGAAAGCAGTGGTACAAAAACCGGCAGCTCCCCAACGAAAGCGGCTAAGCGGTCGACCGGGCTGGCAATCTGGTTTAGCTGCGACCCTGGATGAGAATTATTATTTTTTCTCTCATTTTGTGGTGAAAATAAATCTTCAAATACCATGAAGGCTCATCGGCAAAACACGGCTAGATTGAAAGCCCTGAATGGGCGTCAGGACCTCATAATTTTAAAGCTTTTTATTCACTCTCTTTTATTCACTCTCATAGAGAGTAGCCGACCTAGGCTGTCAAGATGAAACTCGACCTCTGCTAGGCGATGACTCGCTGAGCTCATCAGGGTAAACTTTTGGATAAAGTCTGTTTCACCCTGAGAACGCTTGCCTGCTGAAATCGACTCAAAATTGACTGGTAAAATTTCTTTATTCTCAGAAATAAATCTTTCAAGATTCTTCACTAGTTTGGGCTGAGACGCCAGATCTGAAAGTTCAAATCCGTTTAGCTTTCCGTCCTTAAGATTAACCGAATACTTTCCTTCTAATAGACCAAAGGTGAGTTGCTCGACTCGGGACGGATTTTGGCCCCATCTAGCTTTATCATCCAAAGGCTTTATTGATAGTTCTTTAGTAAGCCTGTCTTCAGAGTTGGTTGTTCCAAGTGGAGCACTTGCAATTTGTCTTGAATGACTTTGGCCCAGTGAGGCTAAATCAATGCGACCCGAATTGGTCGAAAAAGCATTTCGATTAAATACCGAAATCACAATTAGAATCGACAATATGGCAGTGGCAATTATGAATTTCTTTTGTTCATAAATGGACCTCTTTGGACTTTGTCGTTTCAAATGAGAACGCTCTCTATTGTATTCTGAATTGGTCATAATGCCTCCACACCCTAATGACAATACAAGCTCTGTGCCGGGTTAAGACCAAGCTCCGTGCTCGAAACCGTGTTGGACCGCTCACATTCTAGTCGTTTGTATGGCGTAGCAACACAATTTCTCAAAACTAAATTGGCCAAAGATGAAGCGTCTATTATGTCTTACTATGATGTCTTACTATGATGTCTCAATTCAGTGTCTCTAGTACGGGTCAATGCTGAATCTAAAGCTGAATCTAATGCCGAGTTTATTTGTATCTGAGCTGCTTATGTCTCATTTTGAGAATTTCGTCAATCCATGAATCGCGGCCCCTTAAAGCCGTTGCCAGTTCGTACTCCAAAAATACATCTGGATGAACACCAACCTCTTCTATTCTTTGAAGTTTAAAATTTGCGTAGTCTGCGATCGGCACGGATAAGCTATACGTCGATCCATTTGGCTTAGTGCCAAGACTCTCAATTGAAAACCACTGAGCCATTACTACTTCGCCCGCAGTCAATTGCCCTGCGACTCGAGCGCGCTTGGTTTGCTGCAAGTGATCAACAAAAATCTCAGATACCGAAGCTGTCTGATGATCTATCAATATCCACAGGTGAGCCTTTAAGCACACTGCGGGCTCATGCAAGCGAAGATTAAGCTTCTGCGCCCTTCTAATTTGCTCCAGCTGGCTTTCTACCTTGAGATCGTCATTGAGATCTACCTCTGGATCCTCGTGGCGTTTCGAAATCATCAAACTCCCCACCAGTTCAGGCTCGCAAGCGAAGGTCGCAAGTAGTCTCATCATGGCGGGAAAGCTCCCGCCAATATTGCCCCTTAAATCAACAATAATGTTTGGAAACGCCTTAAGCTCATTTATAATTGGACTTAGCTTTTCAGTTTCAAAAAATGAACTTAAGAAACTCTTCACTCTCAATAAAGCGACGCCTTCTTGCAGAATTTCTACCCGCAATGAATCATCCTCTGCAAATTTCTCAGCGCGAATCCTAACTTCCCGAGCAAAGTCGTGCCGTAGCAGCATAAGCAGACCTGAGCGACCACGAATTTCTTTGGCATCGGCTATTTGTTGAGAGTCCACGGACAAAATAATATCGCCGACTTTTATGTCCACCTTTTCAGCCGGACTCTTCGGCAAGACTTCTGAGACCACAGCATAACCACCTATATTGCGTGCGCGAATTCCATTGTCGAGAGATTCATGTAGCCAAATCTGATCATTTTCAGTGGGATCAAACAATGCAAGATGTGAAGTATTTATATAGGAGAGCAATTCACTAATGGTTTTTGCGGCCGCCTGCGCGCTTAAAAACTTCGGGAATTCAAGCTTCGCTTTTTCGCAAGCCAAGCTAAAATTCTCAATTGCCGCTGAGTCAAAATAATTTTCGCTGACGATCTGGCAAGCTTCATCAATGGCCGGGCGATAGCGATAGGCCAAACTTTCATAAAAGCTCAAGGCCACCACAATTGCGAAGACCAGCAAGGAGTACGAGAGCCTTGATCGTGAGATGTTTGCCCCTGGCATATTTCAACCTAACAGTTTCGCACGAGCCTAAATTCAAGTTTGGGTCCACTATTGCTTTTAAAATTTCAATTAATAATGGGCCGTAACAAAGAAAAGCCTTGGGCATTTCTTGCACCAAGGCATTTAATTTTTACATTTAATTTTTACTTTTAATTTTTACTTTTAATTTTTACATTTAATTTTTACTTTTAATTTTTACATTTAATTTTTACTTTTAATTTTTACATTGAGACAAGCAGCGCTTAAGCGGCTTTTCTCTTTCGAGCTGAAGTCCGAACAGCAGCCGGATCAATATTGAATTGCTTTACTTTACGATACAAAGTCGCACGTCCAATACCCAAGGCCTTAGCCGCCTCAGTGAGATTTCCCTTATAAGCAGAAATCGCATTTTCAATTGCTACATTTTCAAGTTGATTGATTGTTGAAACTGATCTTTTAGGATCAGCTCCAGTACCTGAAAAATTCACCCCAGGAAATGGCAATACTTTTGCTGACTCAGACGCACCTGCATAGGTGTCACCCGGAAAAAGGGCTTGTGCCTCAGATGTAATCTGTTTAAGCTCCCATTCGTGAGTGGTCATGACCTTACAAACAAACCCATTTGCTAAACCAAACTGTTCGGCTTTCTGTGCCGTCGCCTGATCATCGCTTACAATAACTAGTGTAGAACGTACCATATTAAGACCTCCGTAAATTTAGTTTGAATCACAACTGAACATCTCTAAGTGTTTGTGACTCACACTGAACATATCGGCGATTCATCTTGAGAAAATGAGGCATATTTTGCCTAAATGTAGGTCTAGAACTGATAAGTACTCAAAACCCCTTAAGAAGTTTCAAAACAAATATTAGTGTTGCACTATTTGGATTTTGCAGGAATTGAAGTATAAAGGAATTGGGCTCAATACTTTTCTTGTTGCTCCAGTTAGGTAGAGCAATCTAGAGGTAGTTTAGGGGCCGCAGCTACCGATTTCAGTTTTTCGGTCCCAGCTATCGGTGGTTCAGTTTCTACGAATCAGCTGCTGCATCTGAAGTCAGCTTAACTGCCTTACTGGCCCTGAACTCAGCTACTGCTAACTGCGTAATAGAACTAGCGACGACCCGAGCGGATCTTCACTTGCATTTTTGAAATGAGACTAACTGCCATCTTCTCTTGAACTTTACACATTTTAAGTTCGTCTCTGCGATGAGAAATTTGTACAGGAGTTAGAGTTCCCATTTCAATTTCCATTTCGTAGTCGAGTTTCTTAGCGCGAATGCCAACCAGTTCTTTTGTTTGTTGCTTAAAAAGCTTAGTTACCCCGCTGAGAGGGGCCACGTCGAGCCACTCTTGTTTACTTCGGTAATCACTTACCATTCGCAAAAAGCGTGCTTTATTTTTGGCCAGGGTAAAGCGTGGAAACTGATCTGGCTTAAGCTCCAAAATATTATCGATCGAATCAACATCAAAGTCTGAATATGCATCAATACTAGCATCAGTTACCGTAACAACAGCTTCTGTATGGATTTCTTGAGTTATTTCTAAGCTCTCTTCGGAGAGAGACTCAACAGAAAGAGATTCAACTGAAGTCATCTCAACTTCAATCGCAATTTCTTCTGGATTCAAACTCGGAATATTAAGACTTGTCTCGGTTTTTAAGATTTGCTTTTCGACTACTTTTTCAATTTCGTTGGTGTTGAGCACTCTGTATTCCTCCATACGCTTCGTTTGTATACCACAGAAAAGCCAATTTACTCAGTTGATTTTTTTTCAACCTTATTTGACATGACCATTTG
>JAYVXS010000101.1:0-6423 GCA_043784965.1 Bdellovibrionales bacterium | reverse complement strand
TCATGCTTTGTACGGAGCTTGAGTTTTTTGGTCTTGTTGTTGTTCGAACTGGATTTTGTAAATCTCAGAGAATGCGTTTTTCTTTGCTACCAGATTTCCTAATACCATGGTCCACAAGTGAATTCGCAAGAAGGTAAGCGGCGCAAAAAAGCAATCTTGATGGCCATCATCGACGATCATTCTCGATTTATCACTGGCTTTGAGTTTGGCTTTGCCGAAGATACAAAACTACGTACCACCACATAGCTGTCCTGTTTTTTCTGTAGCTTGACGCCCCCATTTAGCAATGTTACAACTGTGACATTGTATCAATTGTAACTTATGGGAGTTTGCTTAATGCCAAAGGCATGGAAGCCCAAAAACTGGCTTTTATTTATCTACAAAGTTCCTAGCGAACCTTCTCGTAAACGCACGTTCGTGTGGCGACACTTAAATCGGATGCACGCGCTTTATCTGCAGCAGGCGGTATGCCTTTTGCCTGATGCGGAGGTAAACGCTAGAGAGCTAGAAAAGCTCGCTCGTCGTATTGAGGAATTTGGTGGAGAAGTCACTTTGTTAAGTGCCAAATCAAAGGATGCCACATGGGAAAAAGAAATTGAGGCGCGCTTTGAGTCCGAAAAAAACTCTAAATACGAAAAACTTCATGAAGAGATCACAAAATTTGTGGATGAGATTGAATTTGAAGAGCACCGCAAGCGCTTTACCGCTGAAGAACTCGAAGAATTAGAGGAAAAGCTTGAGGGCTTAGAGCGCTGGTTTAAAAAACTAAAGGAACGTAATCACCCATCACCACGAATAACAGCGCAAACCGTAAATGCTTTAAAGTCAGCCGAAGAGAGGCTTGATATCTTTGCTGCCAAAGTTGAACAGTTCGAAGGCAAACTGCTGCTCAATAAACCAAGGAAAAGATGAGGAAATTTTTAATACAAACAAGAAATATTTTTTTTCAAGTTATAGCAACAACTGCCGTGGTATTGACATATTCAAATTTCGCACAAGCAAACTCAAACTTTGAGGACATGATGGATAAGGTCCTCGCTTTGCATCCAGAGTTAAGGGCCGCCGAAAAAGAAACAGAGGCCGCAGAACTAAGAAGCGAAGAAAGTTTTTTGCTTGGCGATGCCACAGCTTCAGTTACAAATGCTGACACTGAAAATGCATTTGGTGGTTCTAGCGGACACATGGAATATGCATTCACGCAGGGATTAAATTGGCCCGGAAAAAGTCATAATCAAACGAAACTTGCTCGGATTGAAACGGAACGAAGTCGAATCGAACTTGAAAGGAAACGCCGCCAAATCGAGCGCGAAAGTGCGCTAGCCTATGGTCAGCTCTTAAGCGTTCTACAGAAAGATGAAATAACAAAGCGGAAGCTTGAAACCCTAAATGCAGCCAAGAAGGTAACTTCGCGAAACGTGCGATCAGGACTGGCGCCGCCTATTGAAGACAGGTTAATTCAAAGAGAGATTGAACTTGCTGGCCTGCGCCTTCATCAACTCTCCCGCGAGAGATTCCAAAAGGTAAGTGAGATCGAGACGCGCTTACCAGGTGCTAAAATCAAATTTTCTCCTGAGCCAACTAATTTGCCAGAGCTTCCCCGAAGTTACTTTCAAAAAAGGTCTGCACAAAAGGCAAATATTTTACTTAAATCCTATGCCTTGGATATGGAAAGATCAAATGCTGAAGCCTCATTAAGAAGACAATCGACTTGGCCTGATATGAGCCTTGGTCTCACGCGAAAATCTGACCGAGATTACTCACTAGGTATCGCGTTTACAATTCCCCTTTGGTATCCAGTGAAGCAAGGCAAACAAATCGCCGCAGCGGAAGCGCTCGAAGATGCTAGTCGCCTCAGACTTGAGTACCAAAAAGAAATCACCCCCTCAAATGAATCCTTGCTCAGATCGAAAATCCAAAACTTAACAGAGCAACTTGAGGCGCGTCGAAAGATTGAGAAAACTCTTTCGGAATCAACGCTCAAAGAAGCGAAAGCTCAGTTTGAGCGTGGCCGCATCGACTGGAAGCAACTGCAATTGGCAGTTGATGCTCTTTTTGAAGACCAAGAGAGCATTGTTGATTTGGATACAGCACTTTTCTCAGCTCAGATGGACATTTACGATCTTTTAGGAGCCATCGAATGAAGAGGTTTCTTTTACTCTTGTCTCTTCCCCTCATTTTAGGCCTATCCACCTGGGCATTTATGGAAGGGCGAAAGGAAATGCAAAAAGAGCGTGACAGGGAAAAACCCGTACAAACTCCTCCGCGAGTAAAGAAAACTTCAGACGGCTCCGTTATAATTGAATTTGATAAAGCTACCTACAGTTATGCGCATGCCACGAAAGGCGATGATTATCTGTGGAATCCTTTGTTTACTTGCGGCTGGTGCCCTTCCTTTTTTTGGTGGCACTTTTCTACCGGAATTTAAAGAAGGACACTTTATCGTGCATATGTCGGCAATTCCAGGAACCTCCATTGCTGAATCTTTGAGAATTGGGAAGGCAGTCACGGCAGAGCTACTAAAAAATAAGCATATCCGCTCTGTTTCTCAACAAATCGGTCGCGCTGAGCAGGGCGATGATACATGGGGCACTCATTACAGCGAGATGCACGTTGATTTGCAGCCACTAAAGGGAGAAGAAGCCGAAGGTGCCCAATTTAAAATCAGGGATGCTTTGCTTAAATTTCCCGGTGTTTATTTTTCTATAAAACCGTTTCTCACGGAAAGAATCGAAGAGACAATCTCTGGCCAAACAGCACAAGTTTCTGTCAAAGTTTTCGGCCAGGATCTAAATGTGATAGATAAAAAAGCTGCGGAAGTTAAAGAGTTGATTGAGAAAATCAACGGCGCATCTGACGTTCAAATCGACACGCCTCCATCGGCTCCCCAGGTTGATGTTCATCTTAATTCCGCAAAGCTTGCGCAGTACGGTCTTTTTGCAACTGACGTGCTGGAGACGATTCGCAGCGCATACCAGGGGGCATCGGTAGCGCAAAGTTATCTTGGCACACAGGTTGTCGACATTGTTGTTGTCCTAAATGAAGCATCTAGACGAGATTTAAGAAAAATTGGTGAGATTACACTTCGAGACGGGATGGTACCACTCAAAAATGTCGCCGATATTCGTTTGGTCGAATCAAGAACAGCCGTTTTTCGCGACGGTGCGCAGAGAAGGCTTGCCGTAACTTGCAATGTTCGTGGACGTGATCTTGTTTCTTTCGTGAAGGAGCTTAAAGAGAAAATCAACAAAGATATTGAATTTCCTCAAGGGACATATCCCGTAGTTTCCGGGGCCTTTGAAGCCCAGCAAACTGCGCAGCAAGAGCTGCTAATCTATGGGCTGCTAGCTCTCATCGGTGTAATCGTCATTCTTTCATTTGCTATGAGTAATCGCCGTAATTTGATTCTCGTCATGGCAAATATTCCATTTGCGCTAGTTGGCGGTGTGATTGCTGTTTTTTTAACGGGTGGTTGGCTTTCTTTAGGAGCCCTTGTTGGTTTTGTAACCCTCTTTGGAATTTCAACCCGAAATTCCATCATGATGATTTCACACTTTGAACACCTCGTGCAAGCAGAGGGACGTAAGTGGGAGCATACAACTGCTGTGGAAGGTGCCTTAGATCGTTTCTCGCCTGTTATGATGACCGCTCTTGTAACCGCACTGGGGCTTGCACCCATCGCGATTAAATTCGGCGAGCCAGGACATGAAATTGAAGGCCCTATGGCAATAGTCATTCTCGGCGGGCTTTTAACTTCAACAGTACTTAATCTCCTGGTGCTACCAAGCCTTGCTTTGAAATATGGCCGTTTTGAAAAACCATCAACGGATACGCTCAACGAGGCAACTTGAGAAATATTTCATGCATTGTAGTTTTGTTGAATACTGACCTGCCGAAAAGTCGGAATCAGCGAAGGGCACAACTTCATCTTATCAAGGACTCGCAAGCATCGACTTGGGGCCAAGCAATGCTTTTACCACCGTCCAAATAGGCTTTAAGGCTACTCTTTTTGAAAGTTTGAAGTCACTCTAATTTCGGCAAGATTTTGAAAATTTACTCAGCAAGCAAACTTCTTAACATCCACGCAGTTTTTTCATGGACCTGCATACGTTGTGTCAGCAAATCTGCGGTTGCCTCATCATGAACGGCATCTACAACTGAAAATATTGAACGAGCAGTTTTAACCACAGCCTCTTGACCAGCAACAAGTTGATGAATCATTTCTTTGGCAGTGGGGACACCTGTCGGTTCTTTGATAGAAGTAAGTTTTGAAAACTCATGATAAGTACCTGGCGCAGGTAATCCTAACGCGCGAATACGTTCAGCTATTAAATCTACTGCCAATGCAAGCTCGGTATATTGGCCTTCAAACATAAGATGCAAGGTTTGAAACATAGGACCGGTTACATTCCAGTGAAAATTATGAGTTTTGAGATAGAGTGTATAAGAGTCGGCCAAAAGCCTTGAAAGGCCCTCAACAATCTTCTTTCGATCTTCGGTGGGAATTCCAATATCAATTGTCATAGGTTCATTTGTCATAGGTTCATTTGTCATAAGCACTCTCCAATTATTTTTATGTTTTCAAGCATAGCATTTTTCAAAATTCTGTCAGTAACTAAATTTAGTAAATAGAGGTCTTTACGATGTGAGATGGCTGATTTTACAAACTTCTATCGAACTCCCAAAATAGTAAAATATGGGATTGCCACATACAACGTTAAATCTCGGACCAAGTAATAGATAAAAATTCCAAACAGTACTTTCCAGCCATATTTCTTATGGGTTTTATAAATAATGCATTTAATTTTTTTATAAATTTCCATTTGCTCACCGTTTGCTAATTTTTTTACACCGAAGGAGCTCTGATTTATCACTGCCAACCTTCGGTGCCGAAATATTATAGTTTGATTCCAAGTTTTGTTGCGATCCTCTTTCCATAATCCGAATCACACTTTATAAAGCTCTGAATATTAGGCCTTACGATTTGCTCCGACAAGCCCTTCATAGTTCCGGCAATCACAGAAGTGATCTGATCTTTTTGAACTTCACTGAACAGGCGATACAAATCACCGGCCTGACTATAGTCGTCGTTTCCTTTATTTGCATCGTAGCGATCGGCACTGCCTGAAATGCGCAGTGGCGGCTCAGTATAATTTTCATCTTGCGACGGTCCACCAAAACCATTGGGCTCATAGTTGTCTGACCCTATATTTCCGTCAAATCTCATGGCGCCATCACGCTGATAGGAGTTTACAGAATTGAGGGGGCGATTCACTGGCAATTGCTGATAGTTGGCACCCAGTCTGTACCTTTGAGTATCTGGATATGAAAAAAGGCGTCCTTGCAGCATCTTGTCGGGAGAAAAACCAATTCCAGGGGGAACATTGCTTGGAGAAAATGCTGCCTGTTCAACTTCTGCGAAATAATTTTCTGGATTTCTATTCAACTCAAGTACTCCTACGTCGATGAGCGGGTAATCTTTGTGGGGCCACACTTTGGTTAGGTCAAAAGGATTAAGGTGATATTTGTCAGCATCAAGCTCTGGCATGATCTGTACCTTTAGAGCCCACTTCGGATAATCTTTATTCTCAATTGCCTCAAAAAGGTCTCGACCGGCATAGTCGGGATCTTTTCCTGCAAGTTCTGTGGCTCTCTCGGGACTAAGATTCTTAATCCCTTGCATAGATTTAAAGTGAAATTTCACCCAATATCTCTCGCCAGCTTTATTCCAAAAGCTGAAGGTATGACTACCAAAGCCATGCATAAAACGAAATCCATCTGGAATGCCACGGTCGCTGAAGAGAATCGTCATCTGGTGCAATGCTTCTGGCGATTTTGCCCAATAATCCCACATGCGTTTGGGATTTTTGTATCCTGTCTGCGGATCGCGTTTTTGGGAATGAATGAAATCTGGAAACTTTAATGGATCACGCTCAAAAAATACCGGAGTATTATTTCCAACCAAATCCCAGATGCCTTCATCGGTATAGAATTTAATCGCAAAGCCTCTGGGATCACGTTCCGTATCGGCCGATCCCTTTTCACCTGCAACAGTGGAGAATCGCAAAAATACCGGCGTGGTTTTTCCCACCTTTGAAAAAACTGAAGCACGGGTATATTTTGAAATATCATATTTAACAGTGAACGTACCATGAGCTCCTGAGCCTTTTGCATGAACAACGCGCTCGGGAATTCTTTCGCGATCAAAATGCGCCAATTTTTCGATGAGATGAAAATCCTGTAATAAAAGAGGACCCCTAGCCCCGGCCGTTATAGAGTGTTGATTTTGTGATACTGGGTGGCCACCGGATGTGGTCAGTGTTTTCTTACTCATTTTATTTCTCCTCTTTGATTAAATTTGGTTGATTAAAAATCGAAGACCAAGCTTTTATGACATCCAAGATGCCGAAGGTCTCCGGTTGGTTT
>JAYVXS010000100.1:0-6432 GCA_043784965.1 Bdellovibrionales bacterium | reverse complement strand
TTTATAGCCACTTTAAAACTCTCAACTTGATCCACTTTTAAGATTTCACCGACCAAAATCCGCTCTTCAAGAACATCAATTTTTCAGCCGCTTGTGTTTATACCGCTAACCTCCGAAAGGGTAACGGTATGATCGACGAATCAGAACTCGAAAAAGCAATACGCGCTCTCAATCTCAAATGGCTTCAGGCTGACCGAAAGTATCGGTGGATGCTTGCCGATGAGGACGGTGTCTTTTACATCAAACGCAACATCAAGGTTGCGGCGACCAAGAAGAAAACCTTCCAGCGACTGCCGCGCAAAATCTACGGCCACCTTCCTAAAGACGAACTGGAAAAGCTGATCACGCGACTTAACTTTTCGCAAGACCGTGAAAAGCGAATGCGTGACAGATTTAAAATTGAATCGGCTTTTATTTCGCAGGCTTTACTCGAAGAGTTCTACCAGCAACTCGACGCCGAGATCCCTACGAAAAGTATTGTGAAGCAGCGTTACTCACACTTAGGTGAAACAACAAGATCAGATTGATGGCGTGTCAGAGCAGTATTTGAAAAACAAAAAAGCGGTTAGCCTTGTTGTTGAATCGTCACTTCCCTCATATAAAGCATATCTCAAAGATACCGTGCATGCTTTATCCATGCTTGAGGAGGAAAAACTTGATTCATTGATTGAAAAAATAGAGAGAGCGGGCTCACATAGACTGAGTCTTACATTGGATGAAGGAAAGCCTGGACATCGAATTCGTCTTATTGAGTCAAAAAAATTAAGAAATAGTATATCAGATATGCTTCTGGCAGTTTCTCATTCAACCCTAAGTTCATCAATAAACCATCCACGATTATCTAGAAAAGATGCCGTGGACTTGCATTCTGAATTTTTTGAAGATCAAACTGGCCGTTCAAGTTATATCGCCAATTTTTTAATTCCAGATATAAAAGTAGAGAATCTGTCTGGAGATATGGTGATTGATAAAATTAATTCAGCTTTGACCGCCGCTGTTCAAATTGCAAGTCGAGAAGTTCTGCCAGCACCCCAAGAATACGATGAATTGGCAAAACAAGGTGTGAGTGCAGACTTTCTATCAGCCCTATCTGATTTAAAGGGAATTGGAACTTCGGATCAAATAAAATTTCAGGTGGATAATACAACTCAATTTGCATTATCTAACGAGTATTTATCAAATCTTCATGATTTTTACATTGACATTACTAAGCCAGCAAATAAAACAATAACAATAGATGGAAATGTAATTGCCTCAGCTGTTTTACCTGAATGCACAATCACTATTGAATGTGAAATTGAAAATACTAAAAAAATTGTGAAAGTTAAGGTTTCTCCAGATCAATATAAGCTTGTAATAAATGAAGAGCACAGACTCATAGCAAGTAAAAATAATTTAGCTAACCGACCGTTAGTTAAAATAACGGGAATTCTTAGATCTCGATCTCGTGGGAGACATGAAATAGTTGAGATGTCTAATTTTGAAGTCATTGTTGTCAGCTAAACACAGCTCTTCAACACCATCTCACTCGCTCATAGCCCATCAGACGGAAGGGGAACAGGCGTGAATTTGCATGAGCTTACAGAATCTCTATCGACCATTTCCGACCTTTACTCAAAGCGTTTTTCAATCGACAGATCCTCGGATTGGTACCTTTTAAAAATTCAGGAAGAATTGGGCGAGCTAAGTGCCGCGTACCTCAAGCTTTCAGCGCGTGCCCGAACTCAAAATACACATGTCGATGAACTTAAAAAAAATCTTGAAGATGAAATTGCTGATGTGCTTGCCATGACGCTTCTGTTTGCTAAGAACCAAGGGGTAGATCCTGAAATGGCCCTTCGCAAAAAATGGTTTCAATATCTTGAAGGGCGACACCCACCCGAAAAGAGTAGAGATGTACAATCCGCAGAGATTTAAGGAAACAAATTTCGAAGAGTCATTCAATGTGATGGTCAAAAATCCCTTTGCCACAGTTACTTCAATTGCTGAAGGCAAGCCCTTTGTCTCACACCTACCTCTGATTCCTAAAAAATCAGGAGATAAGATTGAACTCATCGGGCATTTGGCAAGGACAAACCCGCATTGGAAATTGCTTTCCGATGGGCCTCTCTCCACATTGATTGTTTTGGCATTCTCAAAGATACAAAATGGGGACTCAGGAAACTCAGTATTACTTGCAAAAAGTATTTTTGTCGCCGTCCCGTCGACTTTGCTTTTCTTTATACCGTTTCTTCTCGCAGATAAATTTAAGCTTTCATTCTGGACAGCCTATTGTTTTGGCTTCTGCCTTTTATCTGTAAGTTTCTTTGCTCACAAAATAATTATGGCAACTTGGATGCGCCAATGACGACCTCTTTTATTTTATTATTGCTTTTTGCTCCATTCGTTTTGCGAGCTTCAGATAGGCCGTCACTTTATATTTTATCCCATAAAGTGGAAATCAGACCAAACCTTAGTGAGAAGTCCATTCTTGGAAATGAACAGCTCACTGCAAATATTTCTGGAGAAGCTTCGATCCCGCTCAATGGACTTATTGTTGATAAAGTCAGTTCAGATGACAATGCCATTAAGGTTGATGTTCGCGGCGATAAACTTTTTATTAAAAATAGTACAAGGGCAACTCGTTCAGTGAAACTGAATATCGCCTACCATGGTTTTCCCCAGAAAGGACTAATTTGGGGAGATGATTTTGTCTACTCCGGTTATTTTACTTGTTACTGGATGATCTGCGATGACAATCCCGGCGTCAGATCAAAATTTGAAATTGAGCTCGTAGTTCCAAATGACTACAAGACAACTGCCAGTGGAAATTTTATTTCTGAAGCAAAAGATTCCTCTAAACTTAGTCGTCATAAGTGGAGCGAGCAAATGCCGTACTCCTCTTATCTTTTCGGTTTTGCGGCTGGAAAATTTCACGAAGCGTCTATTGCTACTAAAAATGCTAATCTTCGACTTTTGGGAGTTGTGGATGATCACGACTCGCTACTTAATAAATTTAAAGACACTGTGAAAGCTCTTGCATTTTTTGAAGAAAAATCTGGCATGCCATTGCCCCACGCCACTTACACTCAAGTCCTTGTCCCCAATAGCGAGGCCCAGGAGAACAATGCTTTTGCTACCATTGGAAATAAGGAGCTTGATCCTATACTAACGGACCCACAGGAAGATTGGTCTTTTGTTCATGAACTTTCCCATCAATGGTGGGGAAATCTCATTACATGTAAAAGCTGGCAGCATGTTTGGCTG
Source organism: Bdellovibrionales bacterium (assembly GCA_043784965.1). Taxonomy (GTDB): domain Bacteria; phylum Bdellovibrionota; class Bdellovibrionia; order Bdellovibrionales; family JAMPXM01; genus JAYTQQ01. The sequence goes on along the minus strand of JAYVXS010000100.1, from coordinate 3,186 downwards.
AATGAGGGCATCACTACATTTATGACGGCGGCCTATAAAGAGCAGCGTTGGGGGAAAGAGTCGTATCTGCGGGAGTTGGATCTATTTAAAAAACGATGGCAACGAGCCATCGATGCTAAATTTGACGTACCTCTAGCCTATGCTGGAGATTATCCATCGCTCTCAATACAAAGAGCAATTGTTTACAGCAAGGCAGCACTTTTTATGGATGCGCTGAGAGCTGAGATGGGAGAAAAGCATTTTTGGTCAGGTCTGCAGAGCTATACTAAAAAATATGCCTTTAAATCAGTAGAGACATCAGACTTTCAATCTGCAATGGAAACTTCTTCAGGAAAGAATCTTTCAAAGATTTTTAAAAAATGGGCTTACTGAAAACAAACCATGTTTTTTCAATACGGAAGCATTCAATTTAGATCCCTTTTAGCTTGTCTCAACAAATCTAAAACATGTTCAACTCGTTTTGGGGATTTACTTCCGATTTTTTTAGCCAGGTAAATAGGACAGGCAGCATCCACACCTTTTTTGGGCTGTAGCTCAACAAGCTTTCCAGATTTCAATTCTTCAAAAAGGCAATGCGTAGGAATGACGGCTAGGCCTGCACCTTCTTTTACCGCATGAATGGCCCCTGCCAATGTTCCAATGTGCACAGTAGGTTTTCTCAACTCCACTTTTAGTTTATTCCAGAGCCCATGAGTTTTGGCCCATGTAATAAAGAATAGTTCCCATCCAGGGTAGCTGATAAGTCGAAAGGACTCATCTTTATGTTTTAGGAGTGCATTTAAAATTTCATGATTTTTTGCAACAGCAGAATATTCTTCGTCGGAGAACTTTTCAAATCTCAATTTTAGACAACTTTATTTAACCCATCCCTCACCAACTCGGTTAAACAGAGATCACAAAACCTAACTCTATCCCATATTGAGATTTAGGAATTTAACAAGGGGTGGCGGGTTTCCGCCATGGTGGATCGCCACTTTTGCATATGGACTTTTAAGACTTCTGCAAATCCAGACTGCACCAATGGCCTGAACGCAGTGTTCGCCCTAAACTCTCTATTATTTTCGTGTAAAATGATAGAGAGTGTTCCCTACTAAAAGATATTTAATATTCATAGCCTTTTTTATCGGAGGTCCCGCAAGAGGGGCGGATTTTCCATATTGGAAAGGTATTGTAGATTTACTTTCGGGTAATTCGTCGGATATCAAAACGCCTGCATGCCCTGAGCTACAGAACAGACCTGCTGACTTAATCTCTGATAAAGATCCATTGATTGTGAATGCTTGCGTTCAAGATATATGCGGAAAGCCTAATTCTAACTTGGCTGCCCTATTCCAGCTCGCTAATCTCGAAGGTTCCGGAAAAGAGTTTGCCAATAGATTTAAGGAACAAATTGCTGCAGCAGTAAAAAACGCGTCAAAAAATGAACTGAATTGGCTTAAGGCTCAAACTCAAGAGCTTGGTCAAAAGCGCTCTTTCAGTGATTTGACGGTGGAAGAAAAAATTCTAAGCACCTGCGTATTTGCCGCAAATAGTGAGCCTGATGTGCAGGCGGCTTTAACTCCACAAGAATCTGAAAAATTATCTAGCCTCCTTAAAAAAACCGAGCCTTTCAACGAACGTTATACAACTGCGTATGAGATCAATATGAAAGAGGCCTCAAAAAAATCTGCGGCCCAGGTCCGTTCCGAGCTGGAAAGTCTGAATGCCGCTATTAAGGCTAAATTCGGAAAAATGAGAATATGGAATGACCTGCAAGACATTGTGCAACAAAACATCACGGTTGTTAAAATTGAAGCGGCCGCTAATTCTGACTACTATAGGAAAAATACCTTAGAACAGTACGCCTCTGTGAAGGCTCTCGCTGATGCTCTCTTTAATAAAGAAGGATGGGAGAAAACATTGGTTGATTTAGGAAATCCCGGTAAAGACTTTCCAACTCTTACCAAAGCCTTTGACGAACATTCTAAAGACGCGGCATCCAAAGTTCAAAACGCGATTCAAAGTTGCGCAATTCGAGTAGGACGAAGGATGAACAACCTTCCAACCGCACAAAAACTTCAGAGTATCAAATCGAATATCGTAACTACGAAGCAAAAGATTGAAAGTAGATTTCTAGCAAAACTGTCCGTTCATTCTCAAAAGACATTAAAAGATATTCTCGATAAGATTGAAATCAATTTACCTCCTTCCCGAGAGAGCTATGAAGCAGCCTTTAAAGCTAAGATGGAAAGGCTTGCGACAGTTGACTACGCGGATAGTCCATCGAAATCACGAGTCACTGCAATTTATGATTTCAGAACAGCGCAAAGCTACGAAAAATATATGGCTGACGATTGTGACTATGGAATTTTAAGGGAAAGAGCTGACCATGCCATACCTGGAATTGAAAAAATCAATCTCTCCGAACTGGTTGGTGATGATCAAGTCGCTACAGAATTAATAGCTCACGAACTATTTCATACTCTCGATCCTGCGTTAACTCTTTCACCAATTAGTAAAGAAAGCGGAAAGAAAATCGATGAAATAAAGGGTTGTCTCAAGAGTTTTCATAGCAATAGTGATCGCTATTTAACCGAGGACTGGGCAGATGCTGGAGCTTCCTTAATTGTTTCTGATTTGCCCACTAACAGCTGGTGTCCCGAAGTAATAAAATCTGGATGGAATAGGCCTTTTTCGCCCATTGATAGCCACTCTCCAATATTGTTTCGAATGCTACATCAACAAACCTATAAGAAAAATGGACTTTCAGATTCATGCAAAAAGCTTTTAGCTGTTCAGAAGCCAGTAATCCAAATTAAAAAATGCTTTAATTTTTAGATTTTACTTTGAATTTTGACGAACAAAAGCTTCCGAGACCCCAATAATCACAGCTGCTTTCAAATATGAGCCATGCTTTAATGTCAGTTCACGCAATTCTTGACCCAACAAAGCTTTCGGCTCCGCCACTTCATCCACCTCGAACTCCAATAGAATCGACTTCGCGCCAGAAAGCGGTTCTTCTACTTCGGGCTCCCGCGCACCACTTTGAAATATCGGAGTTTCTCTTGAGTTCGAGCAGAACCTTTTCACCAAATTGAACGTCTGATAGCCTTTGAAGAAGAAACCCTTCGATTTATGATTGAGGAGCAGACGCCATTTACCAACAATCAGGGCGAACGAGACCTTCGAATGAATAAGGTTCAACAG
>JAYVXS010000099.1:0-6441 GCA_043784965.1 Bdellovibrionales bacterium | reverse complement strand
AACCTTAGCTCCTGGATTATTTGAAGCAAAGCTCCTGTGATCCATCGGATGCCAATCTTGGGTTGCCACCACTAAGTCAAAATTCAAGCTTGCATCGTTCATCAGCCGATTTGCGATTTTGGCAAGTTGGTCACCTTCACGAACGGCAAGGCTCCCACCTGGTACAAAGTCATTTTGTAAATCAATTAGAAGAAGTGCGCGCATATGCATTTTCCTTTCGTTTTAGATTTCAAACTGCACTCCATTTTTTTGCAGTTTCTTAAAAGCTTGTGCATCGAATTGATATAAACTGGGTGCTCGATGTGCAACATTTTTCAACTTCTTGCCACTTTCCCGCAAAACTCCAAAGCTTAGGATTTTCTTTCTAAAATTTCGCTTATCAAGTTTGCGCTCTGCAATAGCTTCGTAGAGGGTTTGCAACTCAGTTAAAGTAAAGTTCTCGGGTAAAAGTTCAAAGCCCAATGGCTCATAGAGCATTTTATTTTGCAATCTTTGCTTTGCGACTTGCACAATTTGCCGATGGTCAAAGGCGAGTCGTGGGAGTTTCTTTACAGAAAACCATTTGCTGTCTTTGGCGTCGGTACTGGCCTGCAACCGAAAATTCTGGGCTTTTACCAAGGCAAAATAGGCCACTGATATGACTCGCTCCCTGGGATCGCGATTCAAGGATCCAAAACTATAGAGTTGCTCTAGATAAATATTCTCAACACCAGATTCTTCGGTTAATTCTCTAAGGGCGGCCGCTTCGAGACTTTCGTCGATGCGAACGAATCCACCGGGCAATACCCACATGCCTTTGTATGGTTCGATGCCTCGTTCGATGAGCAATAGATAGAGCTCAGCGTTTTGATAGCCGAAAACCACGGTGTCGACTGCAATTGCCGGCCTTTCAAAGTCATATGAACATTTCATTTACATGCCTCAAGTTCAGCAATTTCACTTTCAAAACCACTTGATAGAATCGGAAAGCGGCACCAGGTTTTTGGATCCAAACTTTCATCATCAAGATGAAAGGCGGGAGCATAGCGCTCTCTCTTCCATTGGTTTTGGCACCATAGTTTAAAGAACTTACTCGTCCACTCCTTCAATTGTTTTTCTGCAAATTTCAAATTCATGCGGCGTAAAACTTGAAAACACTCAAGCGGTCCCTTTCGATCGCGAATACTTAAGCGCTCAATGAGATCGAGAATTTCATAAGGCATTAAATCACTTTCATCTGTTTGATTCTTTTCTTTTGGACGTAGTTCTGCTGTAGGTGCTTTGCTGAAAACCTCTTTAAATGAACGAAACGCTCTTAAGCCATCAGGGCCTTGTTCACTTAGCCAATGAGCCCATTTCTTCAAAAAATCTTTATCTATTCCGCCGATGGGGCTAATGCCGCCACAGGTATCGCCATCCATAGTTGCGTATCCTACGGCGGCTTCAGATCGGTTGCTAGTTGCAAGCAAAAGGGACTGGCGCAAATTTGCCATCATCCATATTGCAGGGCCTCGCGTCCTGGCTTGAATATTTTGTAAGGCGCTATCATGCCTTTCCCAGCTTAATTTTTCGCCAAAAGCAAGGGCTGCGATTTCGCTGTAACGTTTTACAATTTGTTCTACATCCCAAATAGCAAATTCAGCGTGAGCATCTTGTGCAATCGCACGCGCAGCTTTCTCGGTGGTTTGCGAGCTATTACTTGTCGACTGGTAAGCACAAAAAATCATCGCTTTCGAAAAATCGTCTATGTTTTGAAGTTCTTTTAGGTCGCCAAGATAAGCAAGTTTAGACTTAACATTCGCTAAGCCAAGTTCTTGAATTGCCAATTCCAGAGCTAATCGGCAAAGTAGGGTTACAGCAGCAGAATCGATCCCGCCACTTAGTGAAATGACAAAGCCTTTGAGCTTGGACTTTCTCATAAAATCAAATAGCCCGAGTGCTACACAGCGGGTAAATTCTTCTTCTTTGGTGTTCTTGCCAGTTTCCCAGCTGAAGGGCTCGATCTCCTGATTCATTTCTTGAGATTGGGGCAGGCTAAAATTAACTTGTACAAGAGCTTCGCCAGGATCCTCAAAATCAGGCTGATAGCTCGCCAGCCGCCCTCGATTCACACGGTTTCGGTCTACATCTATAATTGCAGAGGTCACCTGAACATCTTGAAAAGAAAGCCGTGGGCCGCTCGCTATTAATTTGCCTTCGTCGGCAATTAAAACACCACCATCATAGATGATTCGCCCGGCCTCATTTCCTAGTAGATTACTGTAAACATAGCCAACATTAAAGGCTCTTGATCCTTCGGTAACAAAAGCTTTGCGCACATTTATTTTTCCGAAAGCAAAATGACTGGCACTTGGATTCAATATTAAATCGACGGCTCGTCCAGCAAGCCCGACCCCTGGTCGATTTGCACCCCAGGCCTCTTCACAAATTTCAAAACCAATCTTTATTCCGCCAACATCAAAATGTAAATCACCAAACGGATAAGTTCGATCCATGATTTTTATTTCACTTACCGTATTTGGGCTCCAAGCTTTGAACCATCTGGGCTCATAGTGCACGCCATCTCCGGCCAGGGATTTTTTTGGAACAAAGCCCGCGATTTCTCCGTTTATAAGGATAGCTGTACAATTAAATAGTACGCCTTTATGGCGAATTGGTAATCCAGCAGACACAAAAAGGCCTTTAGTTTCAGGCAACAATTTAAATAAACTTTGAATGGCGGCTTCTTGAGTATGTAAATTAAAAAATGCATCTTCACAGCCATAGCCGGTAATGCAGAGTTCGGGCAAGCAAACGACAACGCTTGATTCTTTTTTTGCTAAATTCAGTGCTAGTTTCATGCGTAGCAGATTGCCTTGCCAATCCATCGGGGTTTGATTGAGAACCGAGCCTGAAACTTTAATTTTAAGCATGGTTCTTGCCCTCTATCGCTTTGGCAAAAATCTGAGCAGTTGACACAATTTTTAAAAATGATCCCTTATATGAAAGGGCGGCCGGATGGCTATCTGTTGCGACTACTTGATCAATCAGGCCGCTCTTCTCAATTCGCTCTAATGCCCCGTCAATGAACAGGCCATGCGTGGTAATCGCAGAAATTTTCAAAGCACCCTCTTCGCGATAGGTTTTAGCCGCTTGCATAAGCGATGACCCAGAGCGGATCATGTCGTCATAAATTACAACATTATGACCTTTGACTGAGACATTGACTCCTGCAACCGAAACATTGCCTTCTCGGTCTCTTCGTTTGTAAACAAAGCCAGCGGGCATAGCCAAATCATTTGCTAAAGACTCAACCCATTTTGCTCTGCCGGCATCGACACTGCCAAGTACAAATTTTGTTCCACCCATTCTCTTGGCTTCGGCCAAAATCAAAGATTTGGCATAGAGGTGCCGGGTTTTGACCGCGCCTTCAAAATAAAACGGAATACCTTCTGAGTGAAGGTCGAGCAGCAATATTTGATTTCCAAATGGCGCCAGGGGAATAGCAGAAAAAATTCGCGCGCGGGTTTTTGCGGTGACGACTTCTCCTGGGCGAACAGCTCTTTCCATTGTCGAGTAGCCAAAGAATGGAATTATAATCTTTAAGGATTTGGCGCCATACGCAGAGATGGCGCACGAAAGATCAAAAACATCAAAACTTGCACGATCGTCAATCGTACCACCTACGATGACTACATCGCGTTCTCTTACCTCAGTCAAAATTCGCAAATAGCGTTCACCGTCAGCAAAAAATCTCGATTCAATTTCTCCACGGTCAGCATTGAGCTCGTTTGCGATCTTTTCACCCAAATGTTCATAAGATTTAATCCAAAAAACCAATAGCTTCATTTTTTTGCTTCCTTTTTTAAAGCGCGATGCTCGAGAATCTTATTGTTCTTATGTTGATGCAAAGATTTTTCTAAGCCAACCGGGTATTGATGCGGATTAAGCAATCTACGTATCCCCGGATGCAAACAACTAATATCACTCCTACATTTTTCTCGCATTTCATGCAGCTCAGGGGATTTATACTCAAGTTTACCCTTTTTCGCTATTGGCTTAAGTAGATCCTCGTAATCTTCTTGAGCTGAAAATTCTTTTATGCGAGTTGGATCATTTGGGTCTACTATTATTTGCTTGTCTTTCATTTTGTTTCGAACGTCATAGATCATATCTCCGGCAAAAACTCCGTTTTGTATGAATCTCCGAACTTGATGAATTCCCGGAGTGGTGATCTTAATAATTTGTTCTGACAGTTATTGGGCCTAGCTTCTGCGAATTTAGTAAAGGAGAGGAGCTCATCATCAAATGACATAACCCAGCTATGAGCGTGGGTTCCTCGTACGGGAATGCTAAAATACATTCCCGCCAAAAGATTCGAAGTTGCGTCGGCGCCACCAAAGTAACTAGAACGCGAAGCACTTAGTCCGCCGTCCACTCCTTGGGCTCTTCGCAAACCAAATTCTAAAACGGTATCGCTGCCAGCGGCTTCTCTCACTCGCGCTGCCTTGGTCGCGATTAGGCTTTGAAAATTAACTAAATTGAGCATTGGAGTTTCAAGAAGTTGGCACTGCATGATCGGACCTTTGACTCGGTATAGAGGTTCGCCAGCAAAAACCACTCGGCCTTCTTCAATGGCATCTATTTCAACATTCAATTTCATTTGCGTTAAAAACTGGATAAAGTTTTCTTCAAAAAGCGGCTTAGAGTCAGCCCCTTTTAACGACGCCAAATAGCTACTTTGAGCATCACTGATGCAAAAGTTACCAACCAATTCAAGAACGCACTCAAGTCCGGCATGCACAGCATAGCCACTGTCGAATGGGTTTTGTCGAAAATAGAGTTCAAAAACACCTTCTTTTTCCGCTTGATTTGTTTTCCACACAGAGTATGCCATTGTGACCTGGTAGAGATCAGTCAATAATGAAAGTTCAGCAGGATTAGATCGGTGGTTTGCGGCCATGGTCATTTGCTCCATTCATAGTGTTAAATATACACTAAGAGATCGGCTTTGTAAAGAAATATAAAACTGGGATATATCGCTGCGTTTCTATTTGAGAACCACTTGATTTTTCAAGCAAGAGAAAAATGATTAGTTTAGCCTCAAGAAGTTCGGATTCGTGACTATCAAGTGCAAAATGAAGTTTGGGCAGAGATTTGGCGACGAAACTATCGCATTGTTGAAGATCATATGTATGAATTTAATCAAATGGCAATTCATGATCCTCGCACAGCCGCTAAGAGGCATTTTTCTTGGCTTGAAGATCAAATTGAAAAAACAGGAAAGTCGTATCCATTTTCAAATGAAGTTGAAGCTTTTGCGGCCTTTACTTCGAAAACCTACAAAACAGATTCGCCCGAAAGCAAAGCTACTGCGCTAAATGTCTGTAAAGAAGTAGGCGCGGCCTACAAGCAGGTAAAAACCTAAGATCTTATTGTCGATAATTGTTGTATGCAATTGGTAATGCGGCCTGAGCAATTTGAAGTCATCGTCACTGAAAATCTATATGGCGATATCTTAAGTGATTTATGTGCTGGCTTGGTGGGTGGTCTTGGTATGGTCCCGGGCGCCAATATCGGAGAAAATATTGCGATCTTTGAAGCGGTTCATGGTACGGCTCCGGATATTGCTGGTCGGTAAGGCAAATCCTAGTGCTCTATTGCAAAGTGCGGTGATGATGCTCCATCATATTCATGAGTCCGACAAAGCCCGCGCAATGGAGCAAGCTATTTTCAAAGCTTTGCAAGATCCCCAATGTTGTACGGGTGACTTAGGTGGAAGGGGTAATACAAAGCTGTTCACCGAGGCGATCGTTCAGGGCTTAAAAAGTAATTAGAGAGTTCGAGGAGCTTCACGGTCCAAACGGCACTATTGTTTGGCAGTGATAAATTGACAGACAGAATATTTTGCGAAAATGGCAGCCATACGTCAGAGTGAGGGGCAATATTTTCAGCCATTGCCAAGCTGGCGTTCTTGTCGACAGAAATTAAAACTCCTTTTGCTATTACCGGAAATAAAAAAGGATTGCTGTTTGCTTTGCTCAGTCAAGTCAGCAAGTAATACTGCATTGAGCTCTCTTGGGTGAAAATTGGAATGGCAGAAAGAGTGTCGGTATTGATTTGATCAATACCTAATCGGTAAGTCTTCGAACTTTTGGCGACCTCAAACAAACTTGATTTTTGAAGTGAGCTTGTAACAGGCAAAAATTGCGCCTCGGAGATGAGGCTTTCGAAAGTTCCTTGAGTTTGTCGAGAGTCTAGACCAGTCCACGGTTGACCGCCGACATTTTGAAAAGCCTGAACTGAGGCATCCTGCAAAAGAAATTGAAAAATTTTAATCACCTTTTCGTCATGCGAACGAACTTCTACCTGAATAAAATAACTACTTCATTCGCTGCCATGAAAATGCATTTAGATTTTTTGGGGGAGTGCCGCAGGAATGTTGGTATGATAATCTGGCCTCTGCGGTTACCGAGCGAATGA
>JAYVXS010000098.1:0-19275 GCA_043784965.1 Bdellovibrionales bacterium | reverse complement strand
ACAGCACGACGTCCGGCCGCCGCAACTGTTGATCCTGACCATGCATTATCTGGCAATTGATTCGGAGTAAATTGTCTTTCAGAAGCATTAGTCACCATTGCGATAGTGCAAGGACCGCCAGTGGTTATATCATTTGCGGCCAACTGAGCGAGAGTAGGTAACGTGCCAGAGGGAGCCGCACATCTTACAATTGCTTGACCGGTTTGACTTGCAATGGCTGTACGAACCGCGCCCAATGCTGAGTTGACCGAGGCATTCTTCGCGTCTGATCTAAAGTCGACAAACTGAGGGATCGCAACAGCGGCTAAGATCGCCACCAACATAATAACCATCAACATTTCAATTAATGTAAAGCCCTTATTATTCTGATTTTTAAACATAATGCTTAGTCCCCTTAGATGGCTCGTCGATTTTCATCAAACGAGAGTTGTTTTATATTGATACGTTAATTGAGCAAAAAATTTTTTAGTCACTAGACTTATCGGCAAAGCACACAAAAACTTTAATTATCGAATTGAGTCTAATCCAATGTTTATACGATTGGTACTCGACCAAGGCCCTGAATTAATTTGTTGCTTGCGGAGTTCAAATTTCGGCGTGGGGGCTTAAAAGTTAGAAGTCTAGTCCTATCAAATGTTTTACTAGGTATTCCGATTAGGCAAGCAAGGAGAACCCCGGTCATGTATAGCGAATACTTCAAATTGAAATCAAATCCATTTGGTGAGACCCCAAACACACAATTTTTTTTCAAATCAAGATCACATATTGAGTCAATTTCGCAAATACTGAATGCCATAAAAATGGGGCACGGCTTCTCGACCATTACTGGCGAGGTCGGAGTGGGTAAAACAATGATCTCACGAATGCTATTAAACTATCTGGGGCAATATATTCCAACTGCCCTCATCCTCAACCCGATCATGAATCAGACCGAGTTATTGGGGTCGATTCGCGAAGAGTTTAAAATCTCTGCAGCAAGTGAATCTTCAGTAAAATCTGAATACGATCAGATATCAAAATTTCTCATTGAAACGGCAAAATCTAAGAGAAAGTCAGTTTTGATTATCGATGAAGCTCAGAGAATGTCTTTTGATGCCTTTGAGGCAGTTCGCTTACTTGGCAATCTAGAAACTGAAGAACGCAAGCTAATGCACATTATTTTAATTGCTCAGCCTGAGCTCAATTCTAAATTGCAAGACTTTGAGCTTCGTCAACTCAATCAACGCATAAGTGTACGTGCCAATATTGAAGCTCTCACAATTATCGAGGTTGAGGAATATATTAGGCATCGTATTGAGCTTGTTGGCGGAGCCAATTTTGTGCGTTTTGAAACCGAATCTTGTCAAATGATCGCCAATTGCACGGGTGGAGTGCCACGGCTAATTAATTTTTTGGCAGAATCCATATTGGTTAAGGCGGAGGCGTCCAAGATCCGTTTAATTGATGAATCCATAATTCGAGAAATGACTTTAACTCCCAAACGCAAATGGTTAGATCTTTTTAGAAACTCAATGGGAATGAATCCATGAGTCAGGTTCATGATCAATTAAAAGAGATTCCGCCAGAAGGAGATCCAGGCGCCCCTAAAATGGTGCCTCGACCGAAGCTATATGAAGTAAAGGTCGCGCCGGTAGTGGTGCCCAAAGCTACGAGCAAAAAGCAAAAGCAGATGCTCTATGTTGGAAGTGCCGTTTGTGTGATTTTAATCTTAGGGCTTTTGTTGAGAAAGAAATTGAGCTCTTCAACTCAAGACGCGGTGATTCCAGTTGCGGAGCAAAGCACATCAGAGAAGGTCGAGACCTTCGTACTTACTGGGCGCTGGGCTGAGGCAATCCCATTATTAGAAAAAGCAATTGTCGTTGAGCCGAAAAATACAAATATTCTCACGCTACTGGCCCTGGCAAGAAAGAAAACCGCAGATCTCTCTGGGGCTAAAGAACTATTAGAGAAAGCAATATTACTGGACCCAAAAAATGAAGTTGCTCATAATAACTTAGGGCTCGTATTTGCTGCGCAGGGTTTTTGGGATTTGGCGTTGAAATCATATTCAAATGCCCTAGCCATACGTCCAAACTATCCAGAGGCAGATTTGAACGCGGCTGCGGCATATGAAGCAACTGAAAAGTGGCGCGAAGCCATTTTGAGCTATGAGCATTTTTTAGCTAATGAAAAATCTCAGGTCGATTTACGTAAAACAATTGAAATCAGAATGCGAAGGCTCAATAGTTTTAGTGTCAACTCTGTCAAGCGCCCACGAAAAGACGGAGAGCAGATATGAAATGGGGAGCAAAAATACAGGTTGGTTTAGATGTTGGTGGCCGCACCGTAAAGGCTTTGCAATTAAGAAAAAAAGACGACAAGGTTTTTTTAGACAAGCATCTGTTCTATGATCTGGCAACGAGTAATAAAAAGTTTCCCTTAGTTTCAGGCTTGAATGAAACATTAGCTGGGCTTATCGAAGTTTCTGGATTCAAAAACTTGGGAACCTCAAGTTGCATTGATGATAGTGAGATAGCAAAATTTGATTTGTCGCTGCCGCAAATCCCAAAAAATGAAATTGCCGATGCTGTTTTAGGTGAGGTCGAGAGGCGAATTCACTTTCCGATTGAAGAAGCAAGCATTGATTATAAAATTGTAACAGATCTTAAGATAAATACCACAGGACCAATTGTGGTGAAGGCCTTTTGTACGCGATTGTCTGGTATTCAAGCCCAGATTGCCATGATTGAATCTGCTAATCTCAAGCCAGAAAATATTGATGTTGCCATGTTGGCCAACATCTCCATGCTCGCTTTTAATGGTTATTTAGAGGATGAATCCTATTCTGTCATCGTCGATTTAGGTGAGACGCGAACAAGTATCGCCTTGATTTTAGGAAGGACGCATTTATCAACAAATTCAATTCAAACTTCGTTTGGTACAATCAATCGCAAGCTGGCTGAGAATACTTCAATTACTTATATGCAAGCCGAAGAGATTAAGCTCAGAGTTTCTCAAGCTCAAACAGAGGAGCAAACTGAAGTCAGCAACATCATTGAAGCAGTCTATCTTGACCTCTTTCGACAAATACAAAAGTCGATGGAGTTTTTTAAGGCAAGTACTTCTGGTAATGCAATTTCAAAAATGCTTTTGTTCGGAGGGGGCAGTCGATTTCCTTCAATCGCAACGACCCTCAATTCAATTTTTGAGATTGAGACGATCGTAGTTAACCCTTTTCGAAAAATTGAAATCTTCAACAAAGAAAAAGAAAATACTGAGCAAATCGGATTGATTTGCTCCCATATGGGAACTGCAGTCGGTCTAGCACTTAGGGGGCTTGATGTCGGGGTGTGAGCATGTTAATTTCATACCTAAAAATCTTCGACAAGGCTTCAAGCTTGAGCTGCAAGAATTGGTCATTCTGAGTTGGATATTGGCCGTCGTGATAATGCTTGGGCTAGGTGGATTTGAACTGCATGCCGCGAATACGATAAAAGATCAAATTGAAGAAATTGAAAGTAAAGCAAAACAAATCACTGCGAGTGCAGAGCAAATAGCGATTAAGGCCAAGAGCGCAAGTGAGTCTAGCCGTCGTATTTCATCAGCAAAAGAATTTTTAAAAGCTCGAATTACCTGGACCGAGCTACTGAAAGAGCTTTCACTCCTAACGCCTGGTACCGTTTGGATTAGTAGTTTGTCTACTAAGATTGAAAAGGATCAGCTCAGCCTTGCAATCATAGGCGAAGCACCTTCTCAGATTCACGTGGCGGCGATCTTGCTGGCACTTGAGTCGTCTTATTTTTTTCATGATGTCTCAATGAATAGTTCTGAGCGATTAGTTGATTTTGCACCAGACCTTTTTCGTTTTGAATTTCAAATTCCTGTGCCGCAGTTTAAGGAACGGGGGCAAATTGCAAAAGCCAAGTAAGAGACTGTCACAAAGAGAATGCATCATGGGTATCGCGACCCTGATAGTCGTGCTTTTTGGATTTTCTAGCTTTTGGTATTTGCCGCATCGACGTAGTAACAATGAAGAGCAGCAAAGGTTTTTGACGGTGCAAAAAGAATTTCAGCAAAGAGTTACTTTGGTGGGCGATCTACAAAAGAGGGTGGCAGCATCTGTACAAGAAAATAATATTGGCACTAATACAAAAGACCTTTTGTCATTGAGCCGCCATTTGGGTGATGTTTTGCATCGTTTGGTCAGCGAAGATAAAAAACTATTAGTTAACACCATTCAAATAGTAAAGACTGAAAAGCAAAAAGAATTTCGCGATGTTCAATTGGGTCTTGAATTAGAGGGTTCATTCAAATCAATAGGATCTTTTGTTGAAAGATTAGAGGACTCAAGTGTTCTTTCAGAAGTTTCTAAAATTGATGTGGCGCGGATCAATAGCGATCTTGAGCGATGCATTGCAAAGGTCAATATTAAAGTACGTCTTTTTGGAGACGAAAATGCAGATTAGATTCATCATCATTATGATTGTCGTCTCACTTTTTGTATTGCCTGTGCATGGGCAAAAAGCAGAAATGCCAATTGCAGTGGCTGCGCCAGTCGTCTTTCCGGCTAGCGCTGTCCCGCCAGCGGTACCGGCAGTGGCAGCGAAAAAAGAATTTATTCCAATTTCAGATATCGACATTAGTCATCTAAAAGATCCTGCTCAGTTTTTCTGGGGTATTGATCCGTTTTCAAAGCAGCCAGGCTTTGTCAAAGTAGACCATGAGAAAGAATCACCACTTGATAAGCTTAAGCTCGAGGCCATTATTTTTGAGCCGAAAGATCCAGTGGCGATCATTAACGGAGTTTTAGTAAAGCAAGGTGATACAATTGAAGATTTTGTAGTCGAGGTGATCGCTGCCAACTATATTGTTGTACGTGGTGAACGAATTCGCGCCGAAGTGAGTTTTTACGTGGCGAAAGAAGTGGTCAGTGATATCGAGCAAGCAATCGCAAATGCGAAGAAAGAGAGTAAAAAATGAAACTTATTTTCATTTTACTCGTTGGCTTATTTGGGGCACAGGACGCGTTTTCAGAGGCCAATGAAAGGTCGCCAACCGCCTTTTACGAAAAGCAATTCACTTTGAATTTCAAAAATACCTCAATTGAAAATGCTCTTAAATTGATTGCCGAAAAAGCGGGATTACAACTTAAAATGAAGGGTAGCTTCGATGCTAAAGTGAATTACCTACTGAAAGAGGCAACTCTTGAAGAAGCTATGGAGAAGCTCGCAGAGGCTAATAATCTTGATTACAAAATAAGAGGTAATATATTAATTGTTTCACGACAGGGCCAAGATACCGCAGCCTCGGCTGCTGGCGACAAGGGTAATGGCTTAGTTGATTCAGACTTTACCTACAGATCCGTTTTAATTAAATATGCTTCGGTGCATGATTTGACGGCCACATTGACCAAGAATCTTCGTCCGAATGAATCTATTGTAGCTGATGAAGCGAATAATACGTTGATCACCTTTAGCTCAGAGGACACCTATAACAAAATTCTTAGCTTTGTAGCTCTGGTGGATCGGCGGCCATTTCAAATACTGATTGACGCTCAAATTGTTGAAACTACAAAAAACTTTGCACGAGATATCGGTGTGAATTGGGGTGATTCTCAGGCGGCAACTGGCTCTGCACCAACTGCTGGATTTTTTAATCCAGCGCCCACTAGTCCAAATTTTATTTTCAAGAGTCTAATTGGGACGGTCAACGATCGAAGATTAGAATTCAACTTGCAGGCTGCCGAAACCCGGGGTGATGCGAAAGTGATTTCTCGGCCAAAAATTTTTACGCTCAACAATAAAAAGGCTACAATTCATAGCGGAATAACCTACAATATAAGGACATTGGCAAATGTTTCAAGTTCGAGTACTTCAGGCGGTGCGACGGCCCCAAGTACGGGAGCTGCTGTCGCCGGGGGTTTAAAAGAAATCACCTCTGGATTGCAATTTGATGTCACGCCAACGGTAGTTGGTGACGGACTCATTCGATTAGTAGTTAAAGTGGCCAATAGTGAACCTAATGTGGGTGCGGCAATTGATGGTATCCCTGGAATTAATGATAATTCAGCTGACACTTCGATTCTAGTTAAGGGCGGACAAACGGCGACGATTGCAGGTCTTCTCAAGAATTCAGTTTCAAAAACTGAGCAAGGTGTCCCTTGGTTGAATAAAATTCCAATTTTAGGTTGGTTGTTTTCGTCACATTCAAATCGAGACATAACCTCGGAGTTAATGATCTTCATAACTCCTCATGTGGTAGATGCCGTCGGTGAGGAGAAGAATGTAAAGGACGAGAAGAATGTAAAGGACGAGAAGAATGTAAAAGAATGAACAATAGTTCAGATGAAGTAGCTTTTGAATTTTTAATACGGAGGATGTTGTGGCCTTACGCGCGATAGATAAACTTCAAGCTAGGCGTAGAATTGGCGAAGTGCTAGTTGAACTGGGCACAGTTACGCCCGAACAAATTGATGAAATGATGAAGCTCTCACAGCCAGGTGGTCCGCGTCTTGGGACACTTCTCGTTAAAAATGGCGTAATCACACAGGCGCAATTAGCCGCGGCACTTAGTGTTCAGTTTGATCTAGATTATTTAGATCTTGAAGGTATTGTGCCAAGTGCAGACGCTTTGAGCTGTCTTCCAGAAAATCTTGCTCGCGAACAAGTTGTTTTGCCGATTTCTATTGATAATGGAATACTATGTTTGACCGTATTTGATCCTCTCAATGTGGTCAATATTCAAACTGTTTCGCGTATGACTAAGTACGAGCTAAAAGTAAAGGTAAGTCAAGAGGATCAACTAAAAAAGGCGATTGAGTCGGCGTACGGCAAGGGCGATCGCTTGGCCAATATGGTGAAAGAGCTTACCAGAGACAGTTCTAAACCAAAGCTTGCCGCTATATTGGCATCGGCGGGCCCAGCTGTTATTAATGATAAAAATTCAGATAAAAGCGCTTCGATTGAAAGTTTAGTGAATATGATTCTTGGTAAAGCCATCAGTGATGGTGCCAGTGACATTCATATTGAGCCTGATGAAGCTTATTTGAGGGTGCGGCAACGCATGGATGGTATCTTGCGAGAAGAGAGCAATATACCCTTGGAGTTAGCGCTACCACTGGTTTCTAGATTGAAAATTCTTGCAGGTTTGGACTTTGCGGAAAAGCGAAATCCTCAAGATGGTAGATTTCGCTTAAATATTAATAAAAGAAACATTGACCTGCGTATTTCGACTTTGCCTACTTTACGCGGAGAAAAAGTCGTCTTGCGGATTTTGGATAAGTCTGCCTTAACAGTGAAGCTTGAAGAGGTTGGATTTTCACCGAATAATTTGACTCAGCTCAAAAGCATTTTAGATGCTCCATTTGGAATTATTTTCGTAACTGGACCTACGGGTAGTGGTAAGTCAACGACCGTTTACTCGATGCTCAATCATCTAAATAGTATAGAAAAAAACATAATTACTGTTGAAGATCCTGTCGAGTATCAATTTAGTTTAATTAATCAAGTGCAAGTTCAGCCTAAGATCGGATTTACTTTTGCCAGTGTTTTAAGAAGTATTTTACGCCAAGATCCAGACATTATTATGGTCGGAGAAATTCGCGATCGAGAAACAGCTGAGATCACCATTCGCGCGGCCTTAACAGGGCATCTTGTGATCACTACTTTACACACCAACAATGCGGTCAGTACGATTATGCGGCTCATCGACATGGGCATTGAACCTAGTCTAATATCGAGTTCGCTATTGGGAATCGTTTCTCAACGTTTAGTTCGTAAGCTTTGTCCTGCTTGTAAAAAACTTGCGCCTATTGATGTGCTTGACCATTTACAATTGGGCTCGTCGTCAATAAGTGATGAACAAGAAATCTACTATCCAGTTGGTTGTAAGGAATGTATGTCGCTCGGTCTCAAGGGTCGAACTCCGGTCTTTGAGGTCTTATTGCCTGATGAAACGATTAAAAGAGCTATTCTTTCAAAAAAATCTGAAGAGCAAATTACCGCCCATCTCAATGAAATCGAATTTACCAGTATGCGAGAAGACGGCGTACAAAAAATTCTTGCGGGTCAGACCACTCCGGCGGAAGTTATTAAGGCCACTGTCGCCGATGATTCTTAGTAGTTTTTCATTTTATGCGCCAGACCTTTGTCGGATATAATTTTCTTATCAGACGTTGTATTCTAGTGGTATACCTAAGCGAAATTAAAATATATAATTTATAGCTAGGGCTACACCTAGTTTAAAAAAGTTGAATATATGAAGTATATGATAGTGCTCTCAAATGATTCGCGTACGGCAATTAAAATTACCAATTGCGCTAAAACTTTGAGTGATGAAAACGAAGTTGAATGTTTTTATAAGATTGAGGACTTTGAAGATTTTTTAAAGACAGATACCCAGAAGGCTTTAGATAAAGATGGAATTGCAAAACTCGAAATAAGTGATAAGCAAAAGCAAGGCCTGTTTCGTAAGGCTAATATTCGTGCAGAGGGCATCAATCTCATAATTGTTGATCACGAAATTTTGGGTACAGCAAATCCAGTTGCATATATCCAAAATCTTAAAGAGCGGCTCGCAAAGTCTCTTTTTCATAAAGAAGAGTTCCAGACGAGGTATATGATTCTTAGTTTTGAGGCGAGCGTCTCTTCGATTGATAAGCTGGCCGACCCGATAATCGATGATCTTCTAATGAAACCAATTGACGATCAGCTTTTTATGCAAAAGCTGTCAATGGTATTATCTGAAAAAAGAACGATCATTAGTCAGTTTTTATATAATCAAAGCGTTGAGTTTCCGATCTATATGGCTAAAGGCACTCTAATTGAAGAGATGTCTGAGGTTGGGTTTGCTATAAGCAATAAGCAAGGCGGAACGATTGGACGAGTCGTCCGTGTTTTTTCAAAAGTATTTGGGGAAGGCGTTGATTCGACCCTGCTTGCAAGAATATTCAATGTTGAAGATCATCCAAAAATACCAGGAGAAATTCTAGTTTACTATACGTTTTATGGTATAACCCCAAAGCAACTTTCAAGCGTAAGGCGATTGTTGCATACTAAATATGGCAAGCCGCCACATCGACAAGCCATGCCTCAATCTGAAATGAAAATAATTGAAAAAAATAAAAAAAATGTAGCAGTGATTGCCTTTGATGCGGTTTTACGCCAAGAAATAATTCAGACCCTTAATGCGAGCTTCATTAATATGACGATTCATGAGTATCCTTCACTCATAAGTTTCGGTAAAAAAAATGGCGTAAAAGAAGCCTTTGATGGTTCCGGCGGGGCAGATGGTGGGTCTGACGGTGGCGACACCTATTTGTTGGCTTTCAATGCCGATCAGTTTGTTTTTCAGATAAGTTATTCAAATGAAATTGTCAGCATTCAAACTAAAAAAATAAACCTTTTCGATGCCACTGACTTTCAATTAATTTCTCAGCAAAAAAAATGGATGCAATATATTGATCCAGAAGATATCGATGAGACAGTTGAGTTCTTAACTTATATTAAATCTCACGAAAAGGGCAGCATCTATGTTCGCTTGAGAAGTCCAAGTGGAAGCCTTCATTTGATGAACCTCGAAGCTTCTAAAGTGAAGGGCTCGATTCCGCCAAAAGTTAAGGTTCAACTGACTGAGCTCAAGGGTGAAGAGGGCCTTCAAAAGTGGCAAACTGTTAGGCCAAAAATTGATACGAAGCTTCAAAGAACAGAATTTGAATCCATTATAATTGATACTAGTAGCGTGACCGAAGAGATTCAAGAATGGTCAACTCGATTGACGCAGTTTTTAGAAAAGACCAAAATTAGTGAAACCAAGAAAAAGCTTTCGATCATTGCGGTATTGCCTGAGAGTGCTAGCGCAAAGCTTGAGGCCTTTAGGCTAACGACTCTAACCGATGTCATTACGACTCCAATGGATCGAAAATATGTCGCTGATAAATTGAGTCTCTATATCGATGGGCTCTCGAGCCAGTTTGGCCTAGCTCATCAAAAATTCAAAGAATATTCAGCCGAGATCAATATCGCTCAAACGGTCATTCTAGAGATGGCATCTGAGTTTGGTTTGCAGATTCGCTATTCAAAACCATTTAAAGAAGGCGTCTTTCTAAGATTTTATAGTCAGCTTTTTCAGGATGACAACTACGATGGAATTTTAGCCCGAAGTTATGCCGCTTTGCCGAATGAAAAGGCCACAGACGAGTATCATAATATTTTCAGTTTTTATGGAATTTCAGATAGCTTCATGAAGCAGATTCGAAAATGGATACGTGAGGCCCATATCGCAAAGAAAGAAGGTTAGCCCTGCGCTAACGAAAAGGCCAGAGTGTTCGGCGAAAGATGTAGTTGTCGGTCTGCAGAACAGCCATTCGCAAGAGGTGATAGGTGATTGGATGTCGGCAAAAGTATGAGCAGCTAAAGGCGGCTTTCAGGAAGAGAAAGTCGCCGTAAATGAGCAATAATTATTTATGCTTTCTTGAATTGTGTTTCTTCTTATAAATATCTTGGCTCGCTTCATTCTGGGCATTTTCAATGCGTTTTGCTTCGCCTTTTGTTACTTTTCCATCAGCTTCAGCTCTTGATTCCATGCGATTCACTTTGGCCTGTTCTCTTTCAAGCTTCTTCGCTTCTCGGTGTGTGAGTTCGCCACTTTTTTCGCCTTGCTCAATTCTCTTGTTTTGATTTTCTTGGCGCTGATTGATCACGGCTTCTCGCTTATCGCTCTTACTCCCTGAAGGTGGCGCATTTGGTGGGGAATTCGGTTGAGCTGTGCCAACTTCATTTGAAATTGGTGCGGCATTATTGTCATCAGCCAAAGCTTGAAAGCTTGAGCTCATGACTAGCGTTAAGATCACTAAGGCCAGTTTTGATATGGTAATTGTTCGCATACTATTCTCCTTTGGTTAAAAGCATTTTTAATTAGCACTTTCATTCATAAATTTATTTTTTCTGTTGCTTGTCGACCCGTAAAGTCATTTTGGCATTTTGGCAGCTTTCAGAAAATTTAAAGTCTTTATGACTTTTTTTGTAGGCAGCGAAACACTTCAAAAGACCAGTCCCTACTTTTTTGTCACCGCATCCAGCAGTCGCACTTTCTTGTGCGCAAGCAGCATTAACAGCTTGTGCATCTGCAGATTTGCTTTCAGCTGCCTGAGAGGCAGAAGCCAAAGACATCAAAAGTATAAGTGTAAATAGATTTTTCATTTTTTCTCCTTTGTTGGTGGCGATCGTTTCGTACTTAGAATAGCAGATTCAGCTAAAACCAATATGACACTAAAATGAAAACATCTTTAGCTTAGGATCTCAAGTCCAGCCTAAACGAGAAGGAAGGTAGAGGCTTGAGCCCAGTTTAAGCAATGATTAGGCCCTTAGCTCCGGTAACGTAATAACACTAGAGTTTACGCAGGCATAGAGAAGTCGATCAAAGGATTCGTAGGGCCATTGGCGACGATTGAACCGATACGCGAATTCAGCCAGATATGCCCTTCGGTACTTCGGATGAACGCCATGGTAGGTCGAAAGAAGAAAGCGCTTTAGATTCGAGGTGAGCATGTTGACCCACTTTAAGTGCTCATGGGCCAGTTCAGGATTTTTCAGTGCAACGACTTGCTCGACTGTATATCCAAGGTCTGCGGCTTTCGTGTATGCCCCAGCGCCGTCGGCTTTGATTGTGCTTCCATGCTCAATCTTTTTCTCGATTGCGGGCAGGACGTGCTCTTCATAAATCGATTCAAGCTCCTGGAAACTTACGAACCGCGGAGTCCCACTTTTCCACTCTTCAACGGCAATCAAAAAAGGAGTTTTATTCGGGCCGAATTCCGTCCTGTTTGCGAGGGACTGCTTGCCTCCGATATGAATTTCGTCGGCCTCAACTGTACCCTTCATTTTATAAATTTCGTCTCGTTGAATCATTGCCTCGCGGATCTTTTGCCCCATTAACCAAGCCGAGCGGTAGGATTTCATTCCAAGCTGTCGCTGAAGATAAAGCATCGACACGCCCTTTTTTGAAGTCGCCATCAAAAAAATTGCCCAGTACCACTTAATCAGCGGAACCCGACTTTTGTGAAATGCTGTGCCGGCGCAAACGGACGTTTGCCTGTCGCAGGCGTAGCATTCGTAAACCTTTCGAGTCGCGTTGAAGCTAGCTTTCTTACTTTCGCATTTTGGGCAGACAAAGCCGTCGGGCCATCTCATTTTCATCAAGTATTCCCAGCAGGTCTCTTCGGTAGGAAAACGTCGCTGAAAATCAATCAAACTAAGGTCATGATAAGGTTTTTTCTTAGTATTCATAGCTACTTATAGCATAACCGGAGTTAAGGGCCTAATCATTGTTTAAGCTGTTATCATTATTAGACATTTAATTTTATGCGAGAAACATAGGCGTTAGAAAAGAAAAGGCGGATTAAATCCGCCTGAAAGCTTAGTGTCGAATAGAGGCTGGTGTCGTAGCTTTATACCAGCATGCCGGGCGCCCACCACGAGCCGGAGACTCACAGGCTCCCATTCCTGGGCCTGAACCCATGCGCTCAAGTTCTGACTTCTGACATAGGGCTGCTTGGAAATACGTGTCGAGACGACATTGGGCCTCGGGATGACCATCGTAAGTTTTTGCAACCACCGTTCTATCGGGAGTATTAAAATTTTGATTGGCATTTCCGTGAAGCGATCCAACTACTCGCGCGAGACTTAAACCGGCGATTGAAGACCGCATACACATCGCAGATTGAACTTGATTATTTGGAAAACTAAAATTGCATTGAGCACTTAGCAAAGGATCAACTTCTGAAATATGCGCTTGCTGCCAGCCCTGAATTGAGGGGATTTGCCCCAAGATAAGCCGGGCACACTTTGAGGTCGAGTAATAATCTGACTCTCCTTCATCTGAAGCCCAAGATTGATCGCTGCGCGGATAGCCGCCAAGATGGTGGCCGATTTCATGACAGGCTACTAGTAGAAAGCCTTCTTTTGTCATTAAAGGATGACGAGCTAGGCCGCCGAACATATGTATACGTCTGGCTTGAGTTTGTTTGCCAGTTTTAGGATCGGTAGCTAGGCCAATATCAGCCATTGCGTTAACCGTATCGTCGGTCCAGCGTCTTTCTACATTAAAAAGTCCAAAGCCGTATTTGTCGAAAATTGGCGCATAGATTTTTTCAACAAGACTTAAAATACTATTGAAGTCGGCTTCGGTCATTTGACCACCAGCAAAGGAGACTGAGAATCTCAAATTATTGCGTGGAAAAAAAGTGCATGGGTTTGACTCACTGATCTGAGTCTTGGTTTTCGCATTGGATTCAGTGCTCTTTAAAACACTTACTGAGAGCATCACCATCAAGCTAAAGAGCAAAGCCTTCTTTAAAAACATATTTTCTCCTCCAGAAAAAGTTATTAAATCCCGCATGATCATCGGGCCGGAAGCTAATTTAGCTCCCATAGCTTTGACAACAAATATTATTGAAGGACGAGCAAAATCAGTAGAAATGTGCTTATTATCATGGCAAAT
The DNA here is from genome assembly GCA_043784965.1 of Bdellovibrionales bacterium. Classification (GTDB taxonomy): domain Bacteria; phylum Bdellovibrionota; class Bdellovibrionia; order Bdellovibrionales; family JAMPXM01; genus JAYTQQ01. The sequence continues at coordinate 5,799 of JAYVXS010000098.1, read as the reverse complement.
CTTACTCAGACGACGGATGTATAACAAAAACTGCGATGGTCTTTAAATGAAACTTATAGTTTTTTTGGGTCTGGCTACTTTGCTGTCTGATCATATCTTTGCATCTCAACTGATCGCTAAACCAAATGACCCAAGACTTTCGATCAACTGTGAAGTAAAATAAGCGAGTGAGTCAGTTTGGAAGTTTTATTTTATTTGTCTGGGATTAGCATGGGTCACCGGTCAGGCTTATTGGGATTCAGTCGGGTCGATTTTAGTTGGAGTTATTTTAGTAATTGTGGCTGTATTGCTGGCTATTGAAGTTAAGGCCTTTATTATCGGCGAAGCGCCTGCGAATGATATTAGAGATTTTGTCGTGAATGAAGTGCAGACGCTTTTTCCATTGGGGTCGGTGTTGAATTTCATAGCCATTCAGACTGGTTCAAACGAAGTTATGTTGAGCTGCAAAATTCATCCCGGGACGCTGAAGGATTTGCATCAAGCAATCGCATTAGTTAATCAGCTTGAGAGGGCTGTTCGAGTCAAATTTAAAGAAGTCAGGTGGCAATTCGTAGAATTAGATAACGAAGATTAGTTAAGCGACTATTGCTTTGGGCTCTCTGGCGCCTCTATGGTCCGGCGTAAAATAGGCGAGTAGGGATGATCAGATAGAATGTCATCGCCAAAAACTCTGCGGGCCCGTTCAACAGCCTCTATGATCTCTTGACGCCTGACTAAAAGGCTATCGATTTGATCTCTCGGAAGCTTCCCCTCTAATCGCAGACGCCACTGCCTGTCCGTCGTTTGTTTTAAGTTTTGATAGACAGATCGACTAACCGTCAGGGTTGTGAAAATGGATTTGGCAATACTGCGCAGCTCAGCTTCTGTTAAAGTTGCTTGTAACTTTGTTTCTCCATCAAGGCTCCAATAGGCAATGCTTGCCTTGCCGTATTTTTTCGTTTCATCGAGTTTCTCAAACAAAAGTTTCGCTGTTTGAATGAAATTTTTAGGGTGTAAGAGTCCTAAAAATGCAGATCGGTGGTCGATGGCCACGATTTGGTGCTTTTTTGAAACCATATAGTTTCGTCTGTGGCGATCGTGATTTGAAATTAAATAATCGAACATCATCAAATGATCAGGATGTGAAATTTTATTAACAGTCTGAGGCTCTGCATTGAATAGTTGAACGCTGCCATTCACCCCATTGAGACTTTTACTGATGGTGATGCGCACATAATTTAGGCTCAGAATTTGATCGACCTCAAAAGCCGCGGCTTCGGTATTGATTCCATTATTGCGGCTCAGAATTTGATCCGTTTTATTGGCAGCAGCTTTAGTCACTATTCCATTTTGGTTGAGGGGTTTCCAAATTCCCTTGGTGCCCGGCTATACGCAATTTAAAGCTCGCCAAATGACCATTAATCTAAAGTGACTATTTTTGCTGAGATTCTCATGATTTAAGTGCGTTTTGGCGACCCTATTCTTTTTTGGTTCATTTTTTGGTTGGTCCATTTATAAAGAACAGTTTTCAGGCAGCTGCGACTGATTTCGGTTTTTCAGTTTCGGTCCCAGCCATGGGTGGATCAGAAAGCTACATATTGCTCGCGACAGCAATCGTTTATTTTTACAAATATTGATTGACCGCAAACAAGATTGAACTAAAAGTCACTGCGGAGTCTTGCTGAGGTTAAAAAGATTATTAAAACAAAGGAGTCAGAATGAATTTGAAATTTTTGATCGTGTCATTTGGTTTAATGTTATCGCTACAGGCGCAATCTTCAGTCTACAATTGCTATGCATTTCGCATGACCAATGCTGGAAACCAACCCATAGGTCAGATGGCGAGTATCAATGCCAGCCGAACTATTCCCGCACAGAAAATCATTGTGAATGCTCAGCGGGATTATGTTGCCTGTGAAAGTGTGAAAGATGTAAACGAGCCAGGGGTTCTTTTGTGCTATTTTTCAGATGCACAAAGTGCAGTACAAACGCGAAAAATTCCTGGTAAAAGCATTGTAACAGTTGCCAAGCGAAATGGACTTACAGGAGAAGTGAATTCAACTCCAGTGGCAGAAACTGAAGATGGCGCAAGCACCTTGACGCTGTTATTTCCATTAAGATCTAGCACATTGGGAGTAATCTGCGTAAATCGTGATCGTGAATTAAATCGTCATTAAGAGAAACAATTTCTCAGGGCAATCCTATCAAAGGTCGCTCTGTTTCTTTCTCCGGATCCTGGGTCATTAATGAGGGCATTGAATCCAATGTTTATACCGGTTCCAAAAAAGCACAAACTAAATTGAACTAAATTAAGCTGACAACAAACATTATTGCAATGGATGAGCCTCTATGGACAATCAATTTAAAGATCTGCCCGAAAATGTCAGTAAAATTCTTGCCGAATTTGTTGCTGTAGCTAAATTAACCTGTGGTGAAAATCTAATATCAATAGTTTTATTTGGCTCCGCGGCAGAAGTCAGGCATTGAGGTGATGTTGAAATGTCGATAAATCCACTCAATATGAATGGATCTGCGTTTCTTGCTTTCTATTTGGTGGTAGGGGGGGGCTGACGCTATTTTTCATACGTAATCGAATCCAGCAGCAAGAAGCCCAGCGAATTATGCCAAAGCTAAATCTTACTGATCCCTATGAGATTACTGCATTGTAATTTGACCCCATTTGAGCGCAATGAGTTTTTGGCCATAGACAAGGCGGGGCTTATAATGGCGTCACATAGTTTTTTAAATAAAAGAAAAAAACGAAGCGAAAAGCGATCTCGTCAAAAGGCTTTGATCAATTTTGCCCGCAAGATTGGCAATGCTCTGCGGGGGTAGGGCACCCCTATTGAATCACTCGTTTTGTAAAAAGTTCCAAAAATCTAACGAGAATGAGCCTGTTGCTATTTGTTTTTCAATGGAATTCAAACGGCATTCACATTGAATTCATTTTAAGGATTGGCATATTTGTCGCAAATGCAAGGGCTAGAATATTTACGATTGAATGTTTAAGAATTGAAATGGACTAATTAAAAAATGATTTATTTTGCAGAAATAATATTCAAGACCTTTTTGGGCTGTTCTGTTTTTCTTTTCGGGAGCATGGCTGGCGCCACCCATTTGAACGAAGAAAATATTGGTGGCTACAATGTAAAAAACTATAAACCAGTGTTTCGCAGTTGTTCATTAGTCAATGGCTCGGCCGTAACCCAAATCAGAGAGTTTCAATCTCATAAGCCATACCATGGCATTCAAGACTTTGCCTTAATTGTTAATGAGGATAGTCTTGAATCCTCAGTTGTAGATGTTGAAACATTGTTGAACTGTCGGGAAAGTGCGGCGCCCAGATTTTCTGCCGAAATTCAGGGGCAAGGCTCTGATTATTTGCATGCCTTACTTAGCCTGAGTTTTGAGGATATCGATGTTCTACAAAATGCAGGAGCAACCCACGCCCATAACAATCGGCAAAATGTGTATCTTACAATCGACCTCTGTCCGTCACATCGAGCTTTGGATCTTGAGCTTTTTAAAAAAATTCAAGGAGGCGTGAGGCCCGTTCCGGTAGTTGTTTCAATTTCGGGACTTTGGTTAATAAATCACTCAGTAGATCTTGATAGTCTTCTTCAAATGCAGTCGGACAATGAAATCAAAATTACTTGGGCGAATCACAGCTATTCGCATCCCTACGATCCAAAACTTCCGCTTTTACATAATTTTGTTCTCAAAGCCAATATAAGCTTTAAAGAAGAAGTATTTGGAAACGAAATACTTCTTCTTAATAATGGTATTGTGCCTTCTATTTTCTTTCGCTTTCCAGGTTTGGTATCAAATCAAGAAGACGTTGAGCTTTTGCGACAATGGGGTTTGATTCCATTGGGAGCCAATGCGTGGTTAGCACTTGGAGGCAAGCCTACTGCTGGCTCCTTCATTCTAGTTCACGCAAACGGCAATGAGCCAAATGGGCTAAAATTACTATATGAGGCAATGGCAAAAAACCCAAAGATGAAAAATGAGTTTTCTAATATTCAAGAAGCCTTTGAGCCGTGAAAGGTCTTAAGCTTACAGTTGAAGAGAGCGAAAATTCAGAAGATCTAAAAGTTCTTGAGAATGGAATTTCTGATTTCAATGGGCCTGAATTATCTAGTCATCGTCGGGCAATTAATATCATCATGCGAAATTCAAATGATGAAATCACCTCAGGATTGAGTGCTTCGACCAACTGGGGTTGGCTCTACGTTCGACTCCTTTGGGTCTCAAATGAGAATAGGGGACAAGGCATCGGAACACAATTGATGTTGGCAGCTGAAGATGAGGCGAGAAAACGCAACTGTCACGGAGCCTGGATTGATACTTTCAATGTTCAGACTCGCCACTTTTACGAAAAACTGGGCTATGTGCTCTTTGGCGAGTTAAATGAGTTTCCACGGGGTCATCAAAGATATTTTCTTTTCAAAAAGCTCGATAATTAATTTGCGGGTCGTTGGTTCAGGTAAACTAAATCAACATTTGATTTTGAAGCAAACCAACCTTAAGGTCCGGAATGGGCAACCTAAACTTCAATAAATAAAAATATATTAAGAGCCAATGGCAAAACTCAGACCAGTCTTACAGCGAGCACTCTTTCTGACCCTACTCTTATGAGCGCAGGCGGCCTAAACAGACCCTGCTCTAAGTTCTTGTGCCGTTACTCTCAAGATCAGCGCTATCTGAAGAGCTATCTCTAGCATCCAGATAGCCCGCTTTTTCATAGGTGATTGGGTCAGTATTCAAGAAATAAGACCAGTCACCGGGTACGTAATTGTTGGATGCGACTCCACGTTGAATCGACAAGATTTTTAATGGGCGATCTTTCTCTGCCGGATCAAAATCTTTCTCAAAATACCACATGACACCAGGGTCGATATCTACGAGTGGCTCGCCATCGTTCATCAAAGCTTGAGTAATTGTTGCGAGCTTCTTCGGATCGGATCGGGCCAACCTCAAAGGGAATGAAGGTCGGTAAACAGCACCAGATTCAGCACGGTCCAAGGCTGAATCTGCATGAGCGAAAATGCCTGCAAAGGTCAGTCCTAGACAAAAAACGGCTGTGCAAAACTTCATAATAGGCTTGGGGATTGGCCCTAAGAGTCGTGGACGGCGAAGGGAGCTATAGATGGGGTCAGTCGTCAGATTATATTCTAAATTTACGCGCATGTTGACGGGATCAGAAAAGCAAAAAGCTAGGCCACCACATTGAGTACTATTTTTAAAGCGGTAGTCGAAGCCTTTCAAGATACTTTTTTAAGTCGATCAAGACCATCTAAGATAAATACGCGAATCAGAACTTGATAAGGAATTCCTTGTTTTTCAGCTATTGCCTTCAATTCATGAATGGTTGTTTCATCCAAAGCGACACTTGTTGGCTTTTTTTTCGAATCCTTAAAGCGCTTCATAGCTGCTAAGATTTTCTTTGAGTCCAATTCGAAATGGGAGTCATATTCTTTAAGTGATTTTACGTAAGATTTCTTCATATTGCCTTCTCTCTTTTTGGTTGGCGGTCCTTGCACTAATGACTCGCACTCTTCCGGCTCTCAAAACAAAAGCGACCTGTAGTAGTTTTTTATTAAGCGTCGGACCTACAAGTCCCAGTCTTTGTTCAGAAGAAATAGGCTGAATTTGAATGCCAAGTGGCAGAGCTAATCCCGACCTAAATACAGCTTCAACTTCAGCAGTTGAGACGCCATGTTTATCTACGCTTTTTGTTCGATTTCCTTGGTCCCACTCAAATTCAAAGTGGGAGGTCTCTAAAATCCAGAAAAGCAACCATTCGACAAATTCCCACTG
>JAYVXS010000097.1:0-19333 GCA_043784965.1 Bdellovibrionales bacterium | reverse complement strand
ACTAGGCAATTAACTAGGCAATTAACTATAGGCGCTCTACAGATATTTTTAAGTTAGCCTCTAAACCGTCACCCAGCTTAACTGTTGCTTTGTGTTGGCCAAGCATTTTAATAGCTTCTTCTATGTGAATGTCTCTTCGGTCGATTGAAAACCCGTGTTTTTCGAGCTCATTAGAAATATCCACATTCGTGATTGAGCCGAAAAGTTTATCTGAGTCGCCAGCCTCTGACTTAAAAACCAGGCTAACTCCAGAAAGCTTTTTAACAACCTCGGCGCGCTCACCCACTGCTTTTTTCTTTTTAATTTCTGCAACCTTCTTGAGATGTTCAAATTCATGAACACGCTTTTCAGTTGCCTCAGAAGCCAGTTTTCTTGGAAATAAAAAATTTCTTGCAAACCCAACCGCGACATTTACGAGGTCGCCAACTTTTCCGAGATTTTTAACGTCTTTTTGTAAAATAACTTTCATATGACCTTCTTTCAAAAGTTTTAAATTAATTTTATGATTTAAATGGCTTCTCGCTCCGCCGTTGTTTTGTAAAGCGTGTTCTATAACTCACCCAGTAGTCCGTAAACCCCAAAAGGCTTGCCAGGGGAAATAACTGCAACAACATAAAAAAGAAACCGATGCTCTGCCAAACTTTCGAAACTCTATAGAGCGCAAAGAAATGCTTGGCAACAGCCAGTCCCTGAAAAAAATAAACCAGCGCCAAAACATTCACCAAATTCAAACATATGTTTTGCAATAAAATGAACTTTTGCTGACCAAAGGCTCCCGCTATAGCCAAGATTGCAATCCAGACTAATAGATCAGGCGCCTTAAAGCTTCGTAAGTTGCGCGTGGCGCTTTCCCAAATACTGATTCCTAAAAGTTTTCCGAGTCGATTGTCCCATACCAATGCCGCTGCCAGTGAGGCCAATAAGAAAATAACGAAAGCCGATGGCACTTGGTAAACTAGGCTATCTGTTGTCCAGCTGATCTGGGGATTGATTGCCTTCACTTGAGTTAATACTTGATCAATGTTCGTCTGGGCTATTTGTACCAAATCCACTTTTTTCTTAGTGGCCCAAAAGGCTGCAGCGACCAAGGCAAAACTCGAAGTGGTTAGGCTGGCAAAAAAACCCGAAGCAAAAAAACCCGAGCCGGCCTCTTCTGCGTCTGTATAAAGACCGACAAGGCTGCTCAACAAAGCAAGCGCAATCGCAACCGGCTTGCTTACAAAAATAAAACTCAGCACTATGATGAATGCAACGCCAAGCCAGTAAGCCTTTCGACTATACGCCTTGCGAATTACGCGCAATGGAATTGCGCCCAATATCAAGGTGACTCCAGTGAGGCCCAGGCTTAATGCCAGCAGCAACAGATACTTTATTGCCTGCGGCCGGTTAATGCTGAATGTTTCTTTCATCATGCTTTTCATTTTTTAAACGTCGTCTTCGCCTTCGAAATCTCCACCTTTGCCGCCGAAATCTCCACCTTTGCCGCCGAAATCTCTACGTCCACCACCGCCGCCGCCCTCGCGGCCACCGCGATTAGCTGCTTTTCGGGCCTGAAACTTAGCTTCACGCTCACGCTCTCGTGTAGCGCTGTCCGCAAGGGATTGCTTAAAGTTTTCCATAAACTTAACGAGGTTCGTTTTTTCTGGAAGGCGGGTATGCATAAAGCGCAAAACTTTATCGTTGATGCGCATTGTGCGCTCAAGCTCTGCTATTACTGCAGACTCACCCTCAAAGCTCGTGTGAAAATAATAAGCTTTTTTATTTTTTTCAATTGGGTTTGCTAAGGTTCTTTTGCCCCATAAATCAAGATGGTTAACGCTTCCTTTAAAGGACTCGATAATCCCTTTATTTCTTTTAAACAGGTTTTTTTGATCTTCGTCGGTTGCATCTGGGTGAACCATTACAACTGCTTCGTAAGCGATGAGGTTGGTGCGCTTTTCGAGCTCCATAGATTCCTTTCGGGTTAAGCCCCTTAAAAAAGGAGCAAGGATTAATATTTTAATTTTGCTTTATTTTTTATCTGAAAACTTCACCTTGGTTAGGCGCGTGTTTTTTAGATAGAAACTAAATTCGTCTGGCTGATGTATCATGCTAGGTCGCCCTAGACAAGCCAAGCTTTTCAAAGTCATAATCAATAAATGGACTTATTTATAGAAATCTTGGTCGGAGACTCCGTCGGAAAAAGATTTGTCCTTGTCAATGGCTTCCGGATAGGGCGCAAAGACTGCGAAATCCTGATTAGTGATCCCAAAGTCTCTTCATTTCACGCTTCCGTGATCGTTCGCGGCTCGGCAGAAGACCCTAAATACTACCTAAAGGACAATAATTCATCTAATGGCATTAAGTTTAACGATTTGCGGGTGCCAGAGCTTTTTTTGGCTCCCGGCGTTGAGTTCAAGCTCGGCAATACTGTTTTTAAAGTCGTGGTACAAACTCCTATTATCTCGACTATTGTCCCAGATCCACAGTCAGAGCTTACCCCGCGACCCCAACCCAAGATCAAACCGAAAATAATGCCGCAACCGGTGAGTCCAAAAGCCATTATCATAACTCCTGCAAAAATTGCTGCAGCGCCCCCGCCGGTCACTCAAAGATCTCCGGCTCTCGCTCCTGCTGTGCATCCAGTTGTAACCGCTCCTGCGCCGGCTCCCTCGCCTGGTCCCGTAATTGAGGCGCCTCCCAGCTGGCGAGAATCTCTTGTTGGTCTACTTTTGGGTGCGGGCCTTCGCGCCGGTGACATTGTGAATGATGGTCTCGGAGCGTTTAACCCGCCGCTCAAGCTCCGCTGTGTGCGTGGTGCTCAATACGGAAACAGCTGGATTCTGGGCTACGGCCCCAGACAAATCGGACCAAAATCTTTAGATCTTGTCTTGAATGAATCTGCAGCGCCACCGATATGTTTTCAGGTGATGCCAACTTTGTCGGGCGTGGAGTTCAAAACCCAGCACCCAGATGTCGTTCGACTCAATGGTAAAAACCTGACCAAGGGGAACTTGCGGGTGGGCGATATAATCTCTATTTTTAACACTCAACTTGTTGTGGACTTTGAGCATGCGGGAAATTGAAAAACAAACTGGCCACTTTAAAAGCTTTGATGGAACAAAAATTTACTATGAGGTTCGTGGGCGCGGAAAGCCTATTGTCTTTGTTTACGGTATTGCCTGTCTAACCAACCATTGGCACCCACAAATAAACTATTTTTCTCAAAACTATCAAACAATCTGCTTTGATTTTCGTGGCCACCAGCAATCTGAGGTTCCTAGGGACCCTGACCTGGTCAGTATTGATGCTCTGGCAAAAGATACCCAGGCCCTACTCAGTCACCTTGATGTTTCATCGGCTAGTTTTTTTGGACACAGCTTCGGCGGACAGGTTTTACTGAAGGCCTATGATCTTTTTCCTGATCAGTTTGAAAATTTGGTGCTCGTCAACGCCTTTGTCAAAGATCCTATTAGCGGAATGTTTGGCGTCGACATTGTTCCTAAGGTTTTTGATTTTATTAGAACTGCGCATGAGAATTGTCCTGATGTTCTGGCTCTCCTGTGGCGGGCATCCGTCTTGAATCCACTAGCCGTGCCGCTTTCAGCGCTAGCCGGAGGATTCAATTTGCGGCTAACCGCCTCCCGTGACATTGAGGTCTATGCACGGGGCCTGGCTGGCCTTGATCTTGGGGTTTTCATTAAGCTCTTTCAGGAAATGATGGCTTATGATGGAACTTCAGTTCTTCCGAAGGTAAGGGTCCCCTGTTTAATTATTAGTGGCGATAGCGATGGCGTGACGCCCGCTGCTCATCAGATTCAGCTTCATAAACAAATTGCAGACAGTGAACTTCAAAAGGTTCCCTATGGCTCACACTGTACTCAGCTGGATTTGCCAGATTTCGTAAATTTAAGAGTCGATAAGTTTTTTGCGACCCATAATTTCGCGCCAACAAAACGCCAGCGCGCAGCCGGCACGCCCAAGAAGGGCTGATTTCGTACTCGTAAAAAATCTCGCATCAATTTGCCTTCTTAAGCACCTCTTCCATATTAAAGCTCAATTGTTCTCGCTTCTTAAGAGGCTCTGTATTTGCTAAGTTTAATGGCTTTTCTGGTCGCGGAAGGCTTTGTTTTGGGCCCGCCAAATCAGCCCCGTAGGCTGCTTTAACTAAATTTTTGATAAAGGCGATCTTCACTTCATCGCTCCCCTTTTCGTTGAATCCGAGTTCTTGAAAGAGATCTCCGACTTTTTTCATTAGCCCTCCCTGTCCTGGTGCTCAGATCATTCTGTGCACCCCGTCTTGTCGGCTTACGCAAAAAGCGCTGCAGTTCTTTTTGGTCCTGGTGTGTTTTTGGTGTGCTTCGTCAAGATGAGCTCAAGATGTCAACTGTCGCGGCTTTCGCTTGCCAGAGGCCCTTTGCGGGGCCACTTAATATTTGGACTCTCCGTGCGGAGAGACATGGTTAATATTATTTTTTTATCTTCCTTTGTCTCCACCGCCACGAATAGACAAAGAGCTAATTAAATGATTTTGCTAACTAGTGGAAGTATTCTTTTGTCAAATCCCTGCAAGGGTTCCAGCTATATTTGGGAGCGTATTCGCTGACCTGAGTCAGGGTCAATGAGGCTATGGCGTGGCGAAATGGAGACGCCATACGATTACCTATCGCCCGTAGATTTTTCAGCGGGCCGTTCAGTTATGCTGGCAACAAGATACTGACGGTTCATACGCGCAATATTCTCAAAATCAATTTCCTTTGGACACGCTAAAGAACAGGCCCCGGTATTGCTGCAGTTTCCAAACCCAAGGTTCTGCATGGTGTCCACCATATTGAGAATGCGTTTGTCGGCTTCAACTTCTCCTTGTGGGAGCAAAGAAAGGTGTGCTAGTTTGGCGCTCACAAAGAGCATCGCCGAGCTGTTCGCACAGGCCGCGACGCAGGCGCCACAGCCGATGCATGCGGCCGCGCCAAAGGCGCGATCCGAATCTTCTTTTGGCACGAGGATTGAGTTTGCATCCGGCGAATTGCCTGTGTTTACCGAAATAAACCCGCCGGCCATAATGATCTTATCAAGCGCACTTCGATCAACCGACAAATCTTTAATTACAGGAAATGAGTCGGCGCGAAATGGCTCAATAATAATCGTCTGATTGTTTTCAAATTTTCTCATGTGCAGCTGACAAACCGTCGTCCCCTTTTGCGGCCCATGGGCGTTTCCATTAATAGTCATTGCACACGATCCGCAAATGCCTTCGCGACAATCGTGATCAAAGGCTATTGGATCTTTATCATCTTTGATTAACTTCTGATTTACCAGGTCGATCATTTCAAGAAAAGACATGTCGGTAGAAATCCCATTTGCGTCGTGATCTTCAAATCGGCCCGCGTCCGTCGCGCTTTTCTGCCGCCAAACCTTGAGTTTCAAATTTATGTTTTTTTCTGTGCTCATGATGTTCTTCCTATTTATAGCTTCTGGTGCTGAGGTGAACTGTCTCGAACTCTAAATTTTCTTTGTGGAGCTCATGTTTGCTGCCGTCTTTCCATTCCCACGCGGCAACATAACAAAAATTTTGATCATCGCGCATTGCCTCATTGTCTGGGGTTTGACTTTCTTCTCTGAAGTGTCCCCCGCAAGATTCTTTTCTCTGCAGAGCATCATAAGCCATTAGTTCGCCAAGCTCTAAAAAGTCGGCAACACGCCCGGCCTTTTCAAGTTCTTCATTTATATGCTTTGCATCTCCCGAAACCTTCAAATTCTGCCAGAACTCTTCCTTTATTTTTGGAATTTCAGAAAGGGCCCTGCTAAGTCCTTTTTCATTGCGACTCATACCAACGTACTCCCACATAACATGGCCGAGTTCGCGATGAAAATCATCTACGGTTTTGTTGCCTTTCAAGCTCATCAGCTTGTCGATTCTTGCCTGCGCAGAGGCCTTGGCCGCCTTGAAGGCCTCGTGATCCGTATCCAACTTTGAAAGCACGGTACTCGCAATAAAGTGACCAATCGTATAGGGAATTACAAAGTATCCGTCTGCAAGTCCTTGCATAAGCGCCGAAGCGCCAAGGCGGTTTGCGCCGTGGTCTGAAAAATTCGCTTCGCCCAATACATGAAGGCCCGGTATATTGCTCATCAGATTATAGTCGACCCAAAGTCCGCCCATTGTATAGTGAACCGCCGGATATATCCGCATTGGTTGCCGGTATGGGTTTTCACCGGTTATCTTTTCGTACATTTGAAATAAATTGCCGTACTTCTCAGAAATTGCGCTTTCTCCTAGGCGCGCGATTGCATCTCGAAAATCAAGATAGACTGCCTTTCCCGTTTCCCCAACTCCGCGGCCCTCATCTACTCTAAATTTTGCTTGTCGTGAAGATACATCTCTCGGGGCCAAGTTTCCAAAGCTCGGATATATCCTCTCGAGATAATAATCTCTTTCGACGTCTGGAATTTCATTCGGCGCTCTCTTGTCACCCTTTTTTAAAGGCACCCAAACTCTACCGTCATTTCTTAGGCTCTCTGACATCAAGGTTAACTTCGATTGGTGCTCTCCTGAGACGGGAATGCACGTTGGGTGAATTTGTGTAAAACATGGGTTTGCAAAGAGGGCGCCACGCTTATGGGCGCGCCAACTTGCCGTCACATTGGATTGCTTTGCATTGGTCGAAAGATAAAAAACATTCCCATATCCACCAGTTGCTAAAATCACAGCATCGGCGGCGTATGATTCTAATTCGCCCGTTAGAATATTCCGCACAATAATTCCTCTTGCAACACCGTCTATCACTACCAAGTCTTGCATATCTCTACGGTAAAAAAGCTCAACTTGCTTTAGCGCAACCTGCCGCATCATCGCCTGATAGGCTCCGATGAGCAGTTGTTGACCTGTTTGTCCTCTGGCATAGAAGGTTCTTGATACTTGGGCCCCGCCGAAGGAGCGGTTTGCGAGAGTCCCTCCGTATTCACGCGCAAAAGGTACCCCCTGAGCTACGCATTGATCTATAATGTGAGGGGAAATTTCAGCAAGTCGGTAAACATTAGACTCTCTTGATCTGAAGTCTCCACCCTTTATCGTGTCATAAAAAAGTCGGTAAATAGAGTCGCCGTCATTTTGATAATTTTTAGCGGCATTAATTCCACCCTGAGCCGCAATGGAGTGAGCGCGGCGTGGAGATTCATGAATACAAAAGGCTTTCACCTTATAACCAAGCTCTGCAAGAGACGCCGCTGCGGCGGCTCCCGCAAGACCCGTGCCCACAACAATAATAGTGTGTTTGCGCTTATTCGAGGGGTTCACGAGCTTCATATTAAACTTGTGGCTTGCCCATTTGTCTTCTATCGGACCCGGTGGAATTTTTGAATCCATTTTAATCATTGTCGCCTCTTTTGGGACTAGTTATTTAGCGAAAAAAATAAACATATACTGGTTGGGAAATAAACCCAACACTAACGCCTAAGGCATAGATATAGCCAAATTTAGCGATTCCCGAAGAGGTCTTTGGACTGTAAATTCCGGATGAAGCAAGGGATGAAAAAAAGCCATGGCTCAAATGCATGCCTAAAGAAATCATAGCAACACAATACCAAACTACGTAGATCGGATTTTGAAATACCTCGACTACTAACTTGTGCAGGTCTCTCACCTCGGAGCCGCCAACCGTCATTACATAATTCTGGCCATATTTGAAGGTGATCAAATGAAGAATTATGAACACCAAAATTATGCTGCCATGAAAAATCATAAAGCGGGATTGAAAGCGGGCGCCTTTATCGCCGTTTGAAGTCATGGCGTATTTCTGTGATCGTGCCATTTTATTTTCAAAGCTTAACTTCGCCCCAGTCAAGATATGAACAAAAAGCGTCAGCACAAGAAGGCCCTCGGCTATCGGTAAAAGAGGATTTGTAATAATCGCGTGGCTATATACGTTGTATTTTTCAGCGCCAACGAAAATCAGTAGGTTGCCAAGCATGTGGGATAAAACAAAGCCAAGCCAAAGAATTCCTGTAATGGACATGATTTGTTTGCGGCCTATGCTCGAGCTAAGATATTTCACAACTAACCTCTTTGATGTAAACTTTCTGCGTCCCTGTATTTAACTCTAGTTGTCAGTGCGCTGTCTAGTCAAAGAACGCTCAGTGCTCAGGCCGCCGCAGTGCAATTTTTAGTGGCGTGAGTTCAAATTTTTTATAAATGGTTTTGCTAAGGCCAAGAAAGTCTGATTAAAATTGATGATCACTTAATACTTCCAGGGGAAATATGAAAGCTTTTGTTTGCATCAAACAGGTCCCAGATACTGAAACTAAAATTAAAATTCGCGCAGATCAAAATGGTATCGACGTCTCTGGCATTAAATGGGTGATGAATCCCTATGATGAATACGCTGTTGAAGAGGCGATTAAGCTTCGTGATGCTGGTAAATGTACCAGTGTTGTTGTTGTTAGCCTTGGGCCAAAGTCTCGTGTTGCTGAATGCCTAAGAACTGCGTTGGCAATGGGCGCAGATGAGGCCGTTTTGATTGACGGTCCTGAGGATCTTGATGCCTCTTCTACGGCCAAGGGTCTTGCGGCAGCAATAAAGGCCGAGGGTGACTTGCGTTTTGTTTTTACCGGCAAGCTTGCAATTGATGATAATAATTCAGCTGTAAGTCAAATGCTTGCGGAGTACTTGTCTTTGCCTCATGCAAGTGTGGTTTCTAAATTAAGCGTTTCAGATTCTTCGTTCTTGTGTGAACGCGAAATCGAAGGCGGAACTCGCGAAGTGATTGAGCTTGTAGCGCCTGCGCTGATTGCTGCAAATAAGGGCCTTAATGTTCCGAGATATGCAAGCCTTCCCGGCATTATGAAGGCCAAAAAAAAGCAAATCAAGGAGCTTGCGCTCGCAAGTTTAGAGGTTGGGCCTAATGATTCTCGCTATAAGTTTGTTGCCTTTCATTTACCTCCAGAAAAACCAAAAGTTAAAATGCTTTCTGGAGATGCCCAGCAACAGACAGCACTACTTGTAGAGTTTTTGAGAAATGAAGCAAAAATAATTTAATCTTTTTTTTTAGTAAAGGCTAATTTATGTCATCTATTTTGATTTTCGCAGAGTCCTCTGGCAATCAGCTTAAAAAGGGTACGCTTGAGCTTTTAACCGTGGCTCGCAAATCTAGTTTAAAGATTCAGGCTCTGGTTGTTGGGCCCAAAGCAAAGGATTTGGTCGCGAGCCTCGGTCAAAACGGCGCTGAGCAGGTTTTTTTCTCTGAAGCGCAGGGATACTCTGCCTATAACTCTGAGTCTTTTAGTGTGGGCTTTGCCGAGCTCATAAAAACTCATGCACCAAAATATGTTTTAGCCTCCTCAACTATGATGGCGCGTGATTTATTTCCACGTATTGCGGCAAAGATTGCCTCTGGAGTTGTGAGTGACTGTACTGAGTTGGCCTTTTCTGGCGAGGTGGCAACGTTAAGAAAGCCTCTTTTTGCTGGCAAGTGTTCTGCGGAAGTTAAGTTTGAAAACGCTTCAACGCAAATAATTTTGATGCGCGCCAATCAACTTCCGGTCGAAGCTAGCACAAAAACATTCACCCCGATGGTAACCGAACTGCCTCCCCCGAAAGCAGACCTTAAAACTCTCGTTAAGGAGATCGTAGCCGGCACCTCAAATAAGCTGGACCTCACAGAGGCAAGCATTATCGTTTCTGGCGGGCGGGGTATGAAAGACGCCGAGAACTTCAAGTTGCTTAACGATTTAAGTGACACTCTCGGTGCAACCGTTGGGGCTTCGCGCGCCGTAGTAGACGCGGGCTGGGTTCCACACTCTATGCAGGTGGGACAAACCGGCAAGACCGTTGCTCCGGCTTTGTATATTGCCTGTGGTATATCCGGCGCAATTCAACATCTGGCTGGCATGAGCGGCAGCAAGGTGATCGTTGCGATAAATAAAGATGCCAATGCACCTATTTTTCAAAAGGCCACTTACGGAATAGTCGGAGATGTTTTTGAAGTTTTGCCTCTTTTAAACGCTGAATTCAAAAAACTTCTACTGCAGTAAATGTTTCGCTCACGCATTTTACCTATTTTAATTTGGATGATTTATACGCCACTCAAGCTTTCTTGGCGCATTGAGATTCATGAGTCTCCCGAGCTTTTAAGCGACCTTAAAAACAATCGCATGGTAGCTATAGCCCATTGGCATGGGGATGAGTTCGGTCTTGTATTTCTTTTAAGGCGCTATCGTTGTGCCGCTATTACATCGACGAGCAAAGATGGCGAAATTATGACCGGCTTTTTAGACATTCTTGGAGTAAAGACTTCGCGGGGCTCATCCACTCGGGGCGGTGTATCGGCCCTAAAGGGTATTCTTCGTCTTGCAAAGGCAGGATTTCGCCCTAGTTTTGCTGTTGACGGTCCCAAGGGTCCATATCACAAAGTAAAGCCTGGCATACTTGAGGTTGCAAAAATTTTGGCCTGTCCTATTCATCCCATAGGCGTTTCATGCTCTCGCTCTTTTGTTTTTAAAAAGTCATGGAATAAAAGCTATTTGCCTCTTCCTTTTTCAAAGCTTGTTATTTTTTGGGGCCTGCCCATAGCAAATGTCTCTCGGGCAACTGCTTTGCGCGACTCAGACCTGCCAATTCAGCTTGAAATTGCACTTCTTGATGCTGGGCAAAAAGCGCGTAATCTCATTGCCGCAAAATAGGTGAGCTGCTAGCCTTTTTATTAGGAATTATCAATAATTTGCGAGGACTTAAATTATGCTGCACGCCACCTTTACGCGCTCAAAAACTTCTTACCTCTTTTCTTTTTTCTCGGTCGCATTTATTTCTACCGCTGCTGTTTTTTCAAGCTTGTCTTATGCTGTAGACGCACCAAAGCAAGATGAGATTGTCGCCACCATCGGTCTGAAAAAAATCACTTTAAAAGATTTTAATCAGCGCTATAATGAAGTTCTTGGCAAGACCATTAATCCACCAACGAAAGAGCTCTTTTTAGAGGACCTTGTTCGTTATGAGGTTGGCGTACAAGAGGCTGAAAAAAGACATTTAGATACAGATCCTCAAGTAAAAGAAATGCTACGACAGGATATTTACAAGGGTCTTCTTGAAAAAGATTTGGGTGACAGGGTCTCAAAAATTAAAATTACCGAAGAGGAAATGAAGGCCTATTATCAAAAATATCCCGAGCTTCGCACTAGTCATATTTTAATAGAATTTCGCATCGATGCATCCGAAGATCAGAAAAAAGAAGCTCGTAAGCGAGCTGAAGAAATATTAAAAGAAGTTCGCGCCAGCAAGCGAGCCTTTGAGGACCTGGTGGGTATATATACGGACGATGTTCAAACTAAGCGGAACGGTGGCGACGTCGGCTGGCAAAGTGCTGTTACCCTAGTTTCTCCCTATTATGATGCAGCACAAGCGATGAAGGTTGGTGAGGTGCGGGGCCTAGTTACAACTCAATATGGGTATCATATTATAAAATTAACTGGTCGCCATGCTTATGTCGACGCAAACAAGAGGCAAATTCAGGCCGCCGTTTTTGATCAAAAACGAAAGTTTATCTTCGACGAATACTTCGTAAAACTAAAAAAATCTTATGTGATTAAGGAAAATAAGTCTGTTATCAAATAGTTTAGCTTATGAGCCGAGACAAATTTATTAAATAACCATCAAATACAAATGCACATTTCAAGCAGAAAGATGCTTCGATGCGTTTTTTTTCTATCGAATATTATTTCAATCGGTCCGCGGTCAGCCCTCAAATATTTAAAACCCTGTTGATAGCTTTCTGCTGTGCCGGCCTATCTTGTACGAGGGGCGCCTCTTTGAAGGCAAAGCCTGCCGTGACTGTAAACGCAGCAAATCTGACGGCCGAAGCCTTTGCTATGCGCCTGGCAAGAAAGCTAAAAGACTATGATGCGCTTTTTGCCAAGGACCAGCAGAACCTGAAGCGGGCAAAAGAGCAAACGGTGCAAGACTTTGTCTTAGAAGTTTTGACCAAGGAGTATGCAAAAGAAAGAAATTTGCAGATTTCTGCGTCGGCACGAGATGATGAGTCGGCCAAAATTCGCAGCAAATATCCAGACGATATTGCCTTTCGAAGGGCCCTGTCTCAAGAAAATATTTCGTACGAACAGTGGTTGCGAGATCTTGAATATAGTATTCTTCAGCGTCTCGTTCATGCCGAAATTTCTAAAGATATTGCTCCCCCTAAAGAGGAGGCAATTCGCGAGTATTATGCTCTCAATCGGACTATGTTCAGCCGACCAGCGCGAATCAAAATTCGTCAACTTGTTGTTGAAAAAGAAGATGTCGCAAAGCGACTCTATAAGGAAATCCAAGAGGGGGCTGCGCTTGGTGTTTTGGCAAAGGAGTATTCGGTTGCTCCGGAGGCATTTAAAAACGGAGAAACGGATTGGATTGAAAAAGGAAGCCTTGAGGTCTTTGATCAAGCCTTCAGGCTCAGCCCCGGGCAACGCAGCAAAATCGTCAAAAGTCCTTATGGCTTCCATATTTACGAAGTAATTAAAAAAGAGTCCGAAGTCCATTTGAGTTTACAAGAAGCTCGCGCTACAGTGGGACGCCATTTAAGAGAGAAACAAGAGCAAATAGCCTTCTCTTCTTGGCTTGATCAGGCGTTGAGAAAGTCTCAAGTCTCGCGAAACGAAGATCTTATTCAGGCGGTCAAGGTTTCAACAAAAGCTCAATAGGCTTTTGTTTTAAAAAGGATGTAAAAATGAAAAGTCGCTGCTTTGTTTTTTTAACCGCTCTTTTATTTCTTATTCCTCAGGCGAGTTTTGGTGAAGTTATTGAGCGCATTGTCGCTATCATAAATGATGAAATTGTTACGCTTACTGATGTTGATAAATACGCTGATAAAATAAAGGCGGGCGGCCTAACTGACGACCTGTTAATTCCTAACGACGCCGCCAAACAAGATCTACTAAAAGATAAGAAAAAACTTTTACAAACTATGATAGATGAAAAAATTATCGACTCTGAGGTAAAGCGTCAAAAGCTTGAGGTTCCCATTGAGCGCGTTGAGCAAGAAGTACGCTCGATTGCCAAGCGAAATGACATCAGCCGCGATGATCTAAAGCGGGCGGTTGAAGAAAAGGGAATCCGCTTTTCACAGTACCAAGACTTCATAAAGTCAGGCCTAGAGCGGCATGCGTTGATTGATCGTGCAATTCTGTCAAAAATTAAAATTTCTGAAGATGACGTTATGGCTGAGTATGCAAAAGTTCATGGTGATGCTGCTGATCAAAATTTTGAATTTACTATTGCGCACATTCTTTTTCTTACTGAAAAGGGTGGACTAAAGAGTGCCCAGGACCGCGCGGCTCTTGTTCTTGGCAAACTAAAGACCGGTGAAGACTTTGACCGAATAGCCAGTGAGTACAGTGAGGATCCAAACTTTTCTTCTGGCGGACTGCTTGGGACCTTTAAGGCCGGCGAGTTTTCAAAAGAACTCGAAATAGTCGTGCAAAAAATGACGGTTGGGGACACGAGCCGCGCCATTCAAACCAAGGCCGGCCTACATATTCTGAAATTGACCAAAAAGAAATTAATTCCTGATCCAAAAATTGAAAAAGCTAAAGATGAAATGCGCGGTCGTCTCTACGACAAAGCTTATAAGAAGCAATTCCAGGGCTGGCTTGAGCAAGTTCGAAATGAGGCCTTCATTCGCGTTAATTAATTTTTCGCTGTTTGTTTTTCTGCCGCTCCACGCTTTATGAAAGATTTTTCATGGCCAAAAAAATTCTGCGCATTGCAATTACGACCGGCGACTCCGATGGCATTGGCACTGAGATTTCTGCGAAGGCCTTGTCTAAGATAGGCCCTGTAGCAAATACATTTTTCTATTTATGGCGCTCGCCAAAGTGTCCTCGGTCTCATCTTGCCACAATTGACAGAAAGTTTACGCGCATAAGCGTTTCAAGTTGGCCAGAGGCTCTCGTCGCTTCGGTAAAATCCCCTCGACATATTGTCGACATTTGCTCGAATCTTCCGCCTCCTGTTTGGGTTGAAACTTCAGCACAAGCAAGTTATTTCGGCCACATTGACGGCATGGTAACGGCCCCGCTTAGTAAAACTGCGATCGCCGCGGCTGGGATGAGGGATCTTGGACACACCGATATTTTGGCGCGCGTTTGTAAAGAAAAGAATCTTTATCAGGCTTTTGTTGGTAGTAAATTTAATGTTTTGCTTTTAAGCGCGCATCTTCCAATTGAAAATATTTTAAAGGATGTTAAATCAGACAATCTGGAGCGCGCTATAGTGGCCGCCGATCAGCTGCGCAAATGGCTACCAAAGAGCACGCAGCGCAGACCTATCGCTCTTCTTGGTCTTAACCCTCATTCTGGGGAGGGCGGACTAATCGGAGGTCAGGAACAACTTATTCATATACCTCTTGTAAATAAACTCTCTGCGGCTGGCATGAATTTGATTGGCCCGCTCGTTCCCGATGCGGCTTTCTTCAAAGAAAATTGGGCGAAATATTCTGTCTACGTGGCGAACTATCACGATCAGGGATTGATTCCTTTTAAAATGATTCATGGGCAGGACTCCGGATTGCATATTACAATGGGTCTTCCTTTTGTTAGAACTAGCGTAGATCATGGTACAGCAAAAAATATCTTTGGGCGCAACAAGGCAAATCCAGCATCAATGCTGCTTGCCATCAGGTGGGCCCTTCAATTGAGTCGAGGAGAATGACGTGAAGAAGCCTTATACAAAAGAAATTTTTAGAGAATATGATATCCGTGGTGTCGTCGGCACCGATTTCAATGAAGACTTTGCTGAGCTTCTTGGTCGAGCATTTATTACCTATTTGTTAAAGAATGGGGCGCCGAAGGCCCCTCGTGTAACACTTGGGCAAGACGCCAGACTTTCAAGCCCTGCTATTTCTGAGGCTCTCTGTAAGGGGATGATGTCTGCTGGGGCTGACGTCACCTTGCTTGGCTTGATAACAACCCCAATTTCATACTACTCAATGTTTGCGTTAGAAAATATGTCCGGTGGAATTATGGTAACGGGTAGCCACAATCCTCCTGATTATAATGGCTTTAAAATTTCTGTTGGCAAAAGTACTATCTTTGGCGAAGAAATTCTCAAGCTCTACGAAATAATTGAGCACGGTGCTTTCGCAAGCGGAACGGGCTCACAGCAAAGGCACGATATCTTTCCTCAATATCTTGAGCGCTATAAAGAAGAGTTTAAATCTATCAAAACTCTTCCGGTAGTCGTTGACTGTGGTAACGGTGCCGCGGGATGTATTGTTCGTCGCATGTATGAACAAGTTGGCCTGAAGCCTACCTTTCTCTTTGAAGAGCCGGACGGTAGATTTCCAAATCATCATCCCGATCCAACCGTTGAAAAGAATATGGCCGCAGCCAAGCGTTCCGTAATTGAAACAAAGTCGCAGCTTGCAATTGGGTTTGATGGCGATGCCGATCGCATCGGACTCCTGGATCACACGGGCCGGTTTATTATGGGTGATGAAATGATGATGCTCATTAGCCGCTCAATCTTAGCAAAAACTCCAGGTGCTAAAATTATTGGCGATGTTAAATGTTCAGATCGCCTTTATGAAGATATTCGCAGGCATGGTGGTAACGCGATCATGTGGAAAACCGGGCATAGCCTAATTAAAACCAAAATCAAAGAGGAGCGTGCTCCCTTTGGCGGTGAGTTGAGTGGTCATATATTTTTTGCAGATCGAAACTACGGGTATGACGATGCTCCGTACGCGGGACTTCGATTGATCGAAATTTTAGGCGAGACTGGCAAAACAATTCCGCAACTTCTAGATGGAATTGGCTCTTCTCATAATACTCCTGAAATTCGCATTGATACTACAGAAGAAAAAAAATGGTCTATCGTAAACAAATTGAAGAGTAAGTTTTTCGAAGATACGTCTGAATACAAAGTGAACTTCATTGATGGTGTTCGCATTAGTTTTAAAAATGGTTGGGCCTTAGCTCGCGCGTCCAACACACAGCCTGTTTTGGTTTTGCGTTTTGAAGCCGACTCAGCTCAGGCGCTTAATCAAATCCGCGGACAGATTGAGTCTATAGTAGATCCCCTCCTATAGATTAATTAGCTATCCTGACCAAATTAAAGAGAGAACAATGGCTCAAGAGTTTGATGGAATTATCGTAAAGGGTGCGCGCGAACATAATCTTAAAAATGTTTCTCTGCGCATTCCCAGAAATAAGATAACGGTCATTACCGGCCTGAGCGGCAGCGGCAAGTCTTCAATGGCATTTGATACAATTTATGCCGAAGGTCAGCGTAGATATGTCGATTCACTTTCCACCTACGCGCGAAATTTTTTGGATAAACTAAAAAAGCCTGAGGTGGACTCGATTACCGGGCTTTCGCCAGCAATTGCAATAGATCAAAAGTCGGTGGGCTTGAGCCCTCGCTCTACGGTCGGAACCGTTACCGAAATTTACGACTACCTTCGTTTATTATATGCCAAGGTCGGAGTACCTCATTGTCCGACCCATCAGGTTCCTGTTGCGGGACAAACTCCCGATCAAATTATTTTAGATATTCAAAAAATGAAGGCTGGCACAAAATATTATATTCTTTCTCCTGTTGTTCAGGATCGCAAGGGCGAATTTGGTGCGGAGTTTCAAAAGTGGTTAAAGCGAGGTTTTATCTCGGCTAAAATCGATGGTGCTTTTACCAATTTGGATGGCGCAAAGAAGCTTCAAAAAACTAAATCTCATAATATTGATTTAGTTGTTGATAAATTAATTTCGAAACCTGATATGCGGGCCCGTCTTGCTGAAAGCGTTCATCAAAGCATTTTACTCAGTGCGGGTCGAATCGTAGTTGAAACTTTCGATGGAGAGCGATGCAACTATTCAATTCATTCTGCGTGTCCAATCTGTCAATTTGGTTTCCCTGATGTTGAGCCCAGATTTTTTTCTTTCAATAATCCGCGTGGCGCCTGCGTTACTTGTCACGGCCTCGGAACTGTCGATATAGAGGAGTTTGAAGAGTTCACTTGGGAAAGTGGTGAGCAATCGCGAAGCGTTTACAATGTAAAATATCGTGTTTCTGAAAAAATAAAGGCAAAGGCAGAAGCCGATGAAGAAGGTGAAATTGATCTTCTGGCAATTTCAGTATGTCCGGATTGTTTGGGCTCTCGACTTCGTCTTGAACCACGAAATGTCTTCGTTGGCGGAAAGAATATTACCGAGCTTGCCCACCTCTCTGCCACCGCACTTCAGGCCCTATTGAAGCATGCAGATTTTAACGCCCGAACAAATGTAATTGCAGAAAAAATATTGAAGCAAATTGATTCTCGTTTAAACTATTTAATTCGGGTCGGCACAGGATATCTCAGTCTCGA
This sequence comes from Bdellovibrionales bacterium, assembly GCA_043784965.1. Classification (GTDB taxonomy): domain Bacteria; phylum Bdellovibrionota; class Bdellovibrionia; order Bdellovibrionales; family JAMPXM01; genus JAYTQQ01. The sequence continues at coordinate 2,012 of JAYVXS010000097.1, read as the reverse complement.
TCGTCCTACTCGAACTCTGTCGGGCGGAGAGTCTCAGCGCATTCGCCTAGCGACACAGGTCGGATCTTCATTGATTGGCGTACTCTATGTTCTCGATGAACCCAGCATTGGTCTGCATCCTCGTGATCATCATCGTTTACTCGATATTTTAAGGGACATTCGCGAACTTGGAAATACCATATTAATGGTCGAACATGACGAAGATACCATTCGTTCTGCCGACCACGTAATTGATCTCGGTCCGCGCGCAGGGGTACTGGGTGGCGTTCTCATGGCCGAGGGAACGACTGAAGATATTTCAAAAGCTGCGGATAGTATTACGGGACAATATTTATCGGGCCGGCTAAAAATTCTCATTCCAGAAACTCGACGAATCGGAAGTGGAAAATTTTTAGAGCTCACAGGAGCAAGCGGAAACAATCTCAAAGACGTCACTGTTAAATTTCCTCTTGGGACCTTTACTGCGATCACGGGAGTTTCTGGAAGCGGCAAAAGTACGTTAATCATGGACACTTTATATCGAATTCTCGCCAATCATTTTTATGGCTCTCGTTGGCAGATTGCACCTTATAAAAAAGTCGCGGGTATCGAACACTTAGATAAGGTGATCGACATAAATCAAAATCCTATAGGTCGCACTCCTAGATCTACGCCGGCTACTTATGTCGGACTTTTTCCATTAATTCGCGACCTCTTTGCTAATTTACCTGAGAGCAAGGTGCGTGGCTATGCGCCGGGACGCTTTAGCTTTAATGTTAAAGGCGGACGCTGCGAAGCCTGCCAGGGCGGAGGACAAATCAAGGTGGAAATGCACTTTATGTCTGACGTATTCGTTCATTGCGATACCTGCAATGGCTTAAGATATAATAGAGAAACTTTGGCGGTAAAATATCGCGATAAAAGTATTTCAGATATCCTAAAAATGGACGTCGGTGAGGCCCTCACTTTTTTTCAAAATCACCCAAACATTCGCCGCAAACTCGAAACCCTTCATAAGGTGGGGCTTGATTATATGGGGCTCGGTCAAAGTTCAACAACGCTCTCGGGCGGCGAGGCTCAGCGGGTGAAGCTAAGTAAGGAGCTTTCAAAGCGTTCAACGGGCAAAACACTTTACATATTGGATGAGCCAACAACAGGTTTACATTTTGCAGACATTGCAAAACTCATCGAACTTTTGCAGGAGCTAGTCGATCAAGGAAATACCGTGCTCGTAATCGAACACAATCTCGATATGGTCAAATCTACGGACTATGTCATCGATCTAGGCCCAGATGGCGGCGACAAAGGCGGGGAAATTGTCGCGGTGGGTACGCCCGAACAAATTGTTAAAGAAGCAAATTCAGAAACCGGAAAATATTTGAAGAATCATTATCTCTAATGCTCCTCGTGATCTTTTTTAGAAATGGACCTCTTGGATAACTAGTCGCGAGGTAAAATGAAAAAGGGAACCCTTGGGCTCCCTTAAGAAAATTAAAAATATTTCATTATCTTTTAGAATTTACCTAACAATTGGAATGAAATTACCAACGCGTAAATTGTAAGAGACTCAATGAACGCCAGACTCAAAATAAGCGGCAACAAAAGCTTGCCTGAGGCCGCCGGATTTCGAGCAACGCCCTCAAGTGCCGCCGCGGCTGCTTTACCCTGACCTAGTGAGCCGCCAAGAGCGGCCAGACCAAGACCCAGGCCTGCCGCAATTGCTACCAGACCACCAATGTGTCCGCCATCACCAGTTGCTTTAGTCGCTTCTTCTGCCAATGCGGGAACGGCTAATAATGCTGTGGCAAGAGCTGCCAATATTTTCTTTGTCATGAACTTCTCCTTTTTAAAGTGTTCATTGTTATGAGCGCTCTCGGACTGCACCTTCACTCAGATGTCTTTTTTCTCGCCCTTGTGGCAAGGGATGTAAAGTCTCTCGGGGGGTCACTCTTCACATCAAAAAAACTTCGACAGGGCAACAAAACGAATTCGACTCGTTTAAAATAAAAGCCAGTGCTTCTACTAAAAAATGG
>JAYVXS010000096.1:0-6490 GCA_043784965.1 Bdellovibrionales bacterium | reverse complement strand
AATCAGTTCGTCTCGGATTTGTGGCGTGAGCTCCGACCACCACTCTTCGAAATCGAAATCCTGCATTTCTTTTTCTAAAAGCTCTTGCTCTGCTTTTTGTGCTCGTTTTTTACTCACTAGCTCACGCATAAGAATGGCCTCTGCTGTTTCGATATGGTCGAGCGGGGTCATTCCCTTCGACATCTGTTCTGCGAGGCTTATAAAGAATCCTCGCGCGTTCTGGACACGCTTCCCTTCACCTGACCGCATGAACTGTGCAAAACGATTGAGCAGATCCTGCATTTTTTCGTTTTCTAGATTTGGGTAAAGTTCAAAACACCTTGAAACTGCTGATGCGGTGAGTCCAAATTCTGAAACCTGGTCCAGCTTGAATTCGAACTTTTCTACATCCTGAGTAGTAGTAGTATTCTTATTAAGTAAATTACTACTACTACTAGAGAGGCTTGGCTCAGGTTGCGGCTCAGGTTGCGGCTCAACTTTGACTCTACTTTGGCTTAAGTTTGACTCAACTTTGACTCTACTTTGATCTGTTAAGAGGTCAGAATACACATGCCGTGGGAGCTCATATTTAGTCCAGCCACCTCGACCATCTTTAAATTGCCCGCGTACAATATAACCCTTTGATTCTAATCTTTGAACAGCCTTGCGAACCGCAGCTACAGTTGATTTCAGAGCAAAGGCTAAATTTGAAATACTGATTGCTGAAGAAGTTCTGCTGCCTTCTTTTATGCATGAAGCGAATAGAAAAAATAAAGCGGATCGTTGAAGACCGACAAGTGAAGATAAGTTCTCTTTTGGCTCAACTTTGACTCTACTTTGGCTCAACTTTGGCTCATGAAGTGGCTCAGGTTGCGGCTCAACTTTCTTTTCAAGTGACATAAATGTATTTTCTTTTGGCTCAACTTTGACTCTACTTTGGCTCAACTTTGACTCAGGAATTGACTCAACTTTGACTCTACTTTGGCTCAACTTTGACTCAAGATTTAATCTCACAGAGGCAGGCATATCAGCCATGATGGTTTTTTCATCAATTCGTTGCTGCTCTTCATGGCTTAGGTTTGGAGTAAACTGAATTGCTCCAGCATCATCAGTGAATTCATCTAAAACAGATAGAGAACCCTTGGTTTTACGTTTTCTTTCTGAAGCTTTTTCCATGAGTGACACCTATAGTGAAATATCAGTTGTTCGATTTGGAATTTTTGAAGGTGATTTTTCAACTTCAGTAGCTTCTAATATTTGTTTGGCAACGGCATCATAGTCTTGTGTTGCTTTGGCATCTGGAAATGTCTCTGAGAGAAGCTTGCGTTTAACTTGAGCCGTTTTTACTTTGATATCTGATCGAATAGGCGAGAATACCTTACCACCACGTAGAAGGCCCGCATCTTCTAATCTATGAAGGTCATCTAAAATATCCATGTCTAAATTTCTTCGCCCATCGTGCATAGTCGGAATAACTCCGAGAACTTTTGCAAATTTAATTTTTTTGATCTTGTAGTGACTTTCAATGCTCTCCACAAAGTTAAGAGTATTCTTCACGCCAACTACTGATAAAAGATCCGGCGAGCAGGGGAGGAGGAGATAGTCGGAATACATGACAATGTTTGTTGAAATCAAGGATAGTGCCGGCGGTGTATCGATTAAAATTACATCATAGCCACTAAGGCCACCCATTCTGGCCTTCATTAGAAGCTCAGAGTCCGGAGTGTTTGCATGAGTTTTTTCAAAGTCCCTCATAAAGCGCCCACCGGAAAGAATAACATCAATGTTATCCCGAACTTTGCACGTCATATTTTGAGGGTTGACGTTGTCAAGAAGGATGGCGGCTAGACCACCTTCACTATTCTGTAATTTAATTCCAAAAATAGTTTTAATGTTGGACTGCTCATCAGCATCTACGATCAAGATTTTTTTGCCAGACTTAGCTAAGGCATCAGCAAGACCCGCAACAGTTGTGGTCTTTCCGGTTCCACCTTTGTGACACATGACTGCTACTATGACTGATTTTTTCATATCTCCTCCAAGAGTTATGAAAAATTAAAGCGATTTTAAATGTCTCTTGCAATGAAAAAATTTTTGTATGCGACGAGTTAGTGAGAAATCGAAAAGTTCTTCCTTGTCTTAAGTCGAGAAATTGACGTTAGAAAAATTCGCCTTACTATGGAATCGACGCCACAGAGTAAAACAGCAGCATAGGATCAGATAACGAAACGACGAAACCAAGTTTCAGATAAAAATCTTTAGCGGCCTGGTCTTTCGCATCGACAATGACAGCGTAGACTCCGATCTGACTTGAGACGGCCTTCACTCGCCTGAGCGCATCGACAGCAAGTAATCTCCCTAAGCCTTGCCCTCTCATTGTGACATCAGTTGCAAGGCGACCGATACGAGCGGCAGGGACTGGATGTCTAGGGAGTTTCTTTTGAATTGCCTCGGGAAAATTTGAGAGATCAACCTGAGCCATACTTTGAGAGTAAAAACCAAATACACGCTTTTTCTTGTCGGTGGCTTCAATTGCAACAAATGTTCGACTCACGCCCTTCTCCTGGTTTTGCCTGGCGTGGCTCTTCAAAAACTTGTTTAATGGCTCAGTTCCGCAATCAAATTGGTCTCGATCAAAGCTGCTATCCAAAGGATGAATTTCAAAAGTTGATTGCATAGTTTTAGCTTTTATTCACAATGCGCTTATTATAATCGGCGAAAGCGTCCTTCATTACTTGATTGGGCGCAGGCGGATCAGTCAAAAGTCGCAAAAAAACTTCTGCATCTTTTTGCGTGAGTGATAGAGTTTCAACGCTCGCAAGCTCGCGTCTTGCAGCCTTGAGTGCGTTTTCAAGAACAAAGGCAGAAGCATTGATGCCAAGAAAATCTGCGGCTTTTTCAATGAGATTTTTATCTTTTTGATTCACACGAATGTGAAGTTTGTCTTCTTTTAAATTAGTAGATTCTTTTTTCTTAGATCTTGCGCCCATATGAACTCCATCGTTAATAACAAGAACATCATAACACGATGTGGCACTACTGTACACACATTTTATTTTAGCTTACTTGAAGCGATAAAGCCACTTATGCAAGGCCATTCTTCAACTTTTTCTTTCGTTGTTTCTTTTTATTAAAGGATGGGCGGCTCACGACTTTTCCTTGGCGAGCTTGTTCTATTCCTCGTAAAACTGATTTCAATGCCTCTGGATTTTTAAAAAGCCACTTTTCACGAGCTGGTATATTACTAGCTAGCTTCTTCAGCTTCGCGTGTATTTCTTTGCGCTCCTCATTGCTTTTATAGCCGTCGGCAGCAACCCAATCTTTGATCTGCTTGTTTGTGTAAAAATCAGCTACCAATTTTTTTATTTTTTCCCGTCGAGGTGCATTTTTTCGTTTTTTCTTCATTTTACTTTGCACGTGCTCAGTATTACGGAGGTTAATCTTTCCGCGCTCGTAATCAATTGCGGTAGTTAAGCCATCTTTTAGGTCTTCAAAATATTTATTTTTACTTCGCATGGATTCCATAATCTCACGTGAAGAACCACAATCCGCTATCTCTTGTTCTTATTTTTTATCAAGCTTAGAGCCTTCGCGCTCAAGTCGCTTGCGACTTTCATTTAACCAACCTTTTGGTATTTTCTTTATACGGCTAGCTTTGAAATCCTTAACGGATTTTTCAAGTACCTTCGCCAAAATCTTCTTTTCTATTTTTTTATCCACAAGCTAGCTGACCTTTAAATTTCCAGAGAGATGAATATCTAATTTCCCTAGTATTTTTAAAAGGGTGTCTGTTGTAGCATTTCTATAGGCTTCTTCTTCATATCGAACAATCTGTCGTGAATGCACTTCAACTTTTCTTGCGAATTCCTCAATAGTCATATTCTTTGCAAGCCTGTAGCGTATTGGTGCTCGCATTAAATCCTCAATAGAATCAATCTGTATTGTTCCAGATTTAAAACTTTTAAGGCCCTCATACTCTTTAATTTCGCTCTCGAGTTCAGAAGCAAGCTCCGCTGTTTGCCCTTGTGCAGCCTTTTTTAAAATATCGGGGACCCCAGATTTAATTTTTAGCTTTGAACTTTCCTTTAGCATTTTCAGTTTTTCTTGTGCGGCAAGATACTGTTTTGGACTTGTGATCATGACAAACCTCCTAGATTTACAACGACAATTCCTTTTGGTTCATTCTCTCGACTGAGCTGAAAAAACTTTGGAAACGGCAAACCAGAGCCTGCCTCAATAATGAAAGCTGGGAAAAACTCAAGACCATATTTGTTCTTCATCGGAACCCGTGATTCAGAGAGAAAAACAGGATCTATTTTTTCAATTGTGACGGCTGGTGTGTATTCCCAGCAGCCGTCAATGTCATTGGGCTCTTCTTTTTCTGTAATGAAACTCCCATTAATCCAAATCCGAATAACACCCGCAATTTGTAAATTTGCGGCTCCAGCTTTAAGGCCCATCATCAGCTTTTCTCTCAGCTGTGATGAGCGTCCAAACACAGAATCAACCTCTTCAAGGGTAGCAAGATGTTCCCCAGGCGGTAATTCTCCATTATGATTTAGTTTCGGTATTGTCATAGCGTCCTTATTGACTAACTAGTCATGACCATTATGCCATATAGGAGCGATTGAATCAACATTCATATAAACTAGACTTAAATATTTAAAATCATTTAGTAATTATCCGATAAGCACGACTATGTTACATAATGTTTTTAATTAGGTCCTTTTTTTGGTTCCAAAATATGGACCAATGTGCTATTATCAAACCAGCAGGAGGTGACTTATGCCACGACCAAGAATTGACGGTTTTGATGAAAAACTCATCAGTGGTTTCATTGAACGCGGACTTTATAAAACTCAAAAAGAAGTTGTCTCGGCTGCCGTTCGCCTTTTAGCAGAACACCATATGGAGCTTGAAGCTAAAAACGTGACTGCATTCACTGATGACACCTATACTCAGCAACTAGAAGAGGAAACATCAGATGCAGCAATGGGAAATCTGGCTCGTAAAGCAGCAGTACGCTAGAAAAGAACTAAATCCACCACAGCCGAACGACCCTTCTGAATATAACCGTATGTATGTCATCGCGGCAAATCCACGAGGTCGGGACACTGTTATTTGCTGTCCACTTCAAAACTCTTTAGGCGGCGTTGGAATAACAGAGGTGCCCCTTCCTCGAGGCTACACAACTTGTATTACCAAGGATTGCAAAATTATAGCTCATGATATTTTTACGCTTCCGCAGAGATTCTTTGAAAATAAAAAAGGATTTTTACGAGCGCCAGAACAAGAAAAGGTTCAAACCGCGATCGCACTCGTATTTGGGATTTAATTTTTTGGATTGGATCATAGTGGTCTTCGCAACGCCACCTTTTTGATTGTAGACCGCAATTGACTTCATCAAATCACCTCCGTGTTACCTGAAAATTTCAAATCAAATATTACGATATGTCACTAAAAAATTATCAATCCTGCGTGTCATTTTATATTCTATAGCAGTAAATTAGTGCCTACTTTGCGGCTTTAAAAATAAGTTGTCAAATTTGACAACTTATGATACATTATCCCTATCATGAGCAAGCGGCGAGACTATCAAATTTCTATTACCGTCAATAACAGAGCTGTTACGAGAGTTGTTATCGATCCCCATTATGAGGTCAAGCATACGGACTCAGTGGACGACGAAATTATTTTGAGTCTTGTTAATATGCTCGACGGAAAAATATTCACTCCTGAAACTGAGCGTGATGGCTTTCAGTATTTCAAAACTGATCCCCTTGATTTAAATGGAGTGAGCTGTCGACTCATTTGGCTTTTGGAGAGAAATGAAATTTACATTGGCGTAATAAACGCTTTTCGGAGGTAGTTATGGCACGTAAAATTGAACTTAAAGATGGCTCTAGCGTAAGATATCCAGAAGAAAATGACTTAAAGGAAATATTTGAAAAGTTATCTTCTGATAATGTCATTGGAAGCACGGTTATTCCTAAGAATGCTTCTGAAGGCGATAAGATTAAATATAAGCTCTGTGGCAAAATTGTAGAATACAAAGTGGCTCATAATCTTTCTCAGAAAGAATTGGCCGAAAGAATTGGTCTTGATGAGCCAGAAACGAGTCGAGTCTTGCACTATAAGATCGAACGCTACTCGATTGAAAGACTCCTTGGCTACGCCGTGCTTATTTATCCAAAATTGACTATCGAAGTTTTGGCAGCTTGAGAATTTTGGTGCTGGCGGCGTAAGAGTTCATGTGGGCAGCAAGGATTTTCTCCTCGCCTTTTTCATAAGCCGGAGCGTCTTTTAATCCGCCAACTAAAGCTTGCCCGACTCATGTGGCTTTTCGCACTTTTTTATTGGAGAAATAACGATCTATTGCTTCACGAAGCATGGTTTTAATCAGCGACTGCCGAGGGACGTTGTTCTCTTCAGAAATAGCATCGAGTTCCTTTAGCATATTTTGAGCTAAATCAACGTTCACTCGCTGTACGTCTTTGCTTCTTTGTACACG
>JAYVXS010000095.1:0-19354 GCA_043784965.1 Bdellovibrionales bacterium | reverse complement strand
CTGCTTTGAGGTTGCCTCACTCAAAGGTCTCTCAAGCGCCAGGCCAGTCTGCGAATCAGCGATTTCACGACGAAACTGATGAAATATCCGGGTTAAGTTTAGTTTGGATTCGAAACAAAGTGAGTCATGACTGAAACTTCACTCACTTTAACCGGGGACCGCGGATACAAAAAGTTTACTTCGTCTTGAACATCTTGCGCCAAACTAGTCAAAATTGAAACCGTATCACTGTCTGTATTAACCGCCTCTAACGCCATTTCTTCTCTGGCTACGCTTAGTTTCTTTTCGCTCACAACTCGAGCCATCCAGCTACTATAAAACCTTGAATTCAGAGCTAGAATTGTCTCGGCACGACTGGCGTGAGACAAACATTCGCGGTATCCCACCTCTCCATTAATTTGATCGGGCTCATTCTCTTTAATAATTTTACAATTGTGGTTGGCGCTAATGGCCTGAGTCAAACGACGCTTAATTTCTTTCGTCCTAAGGCCTTGGATATCAAATTCAATCTCTTTTTCAAGAGCCACAAACTTAAGGTTCAGGTTCAGGCCAGAAATCTTGTTTCTCAGTTGAAACTTAAAGAGGTTCAAACTCATCTTTGCCTCAGAACCCCTAAAAATAATTTCAGTGCTTTGAAACTGTTGAGGTCTGGCCCAGCCGCTAGTACTTACAAAAATTGTCGAAACGGCGAAAAATGTCATCGCAAAACTTGAAACTTTTAATTTCATGGTCGTCTCCTCAGCTTTAATTGCTTCTTAGATTAGCTCGCTACCAGCTGCTCAAAATACTTCAATTTTCAGGCCAAAAAAATAGCACTTTTTCGGTAAACCTCCTCTGGAGGTAAAGATTTAGACGAACTTACCTTGATTGTGTACAAGACTTTTTTTGGAGCAGGTGAGTTAAGCCTTGTATCCCAAGTAAGCCAAAAATATCATTCTGAAATTCCAAACCTATCCAACATTGGAGCTCGCATGAAACGCCTTGGTACGCTTTTAATCTTATTGGTCTCAATGTCCTTGCAACTCTTTTTACAACTGGCCCATGCCGACGAGGGTATGTGGACGCTCAACAACTTCCCCAAAAAGGCCTTTGAGAAAAAGTATCACTATGTCCCCACGGATGATTGGCTGAAGCACGTTCAGCTATCTTCGGCTAGACTTGCTGGCGGCTGCTCCGGAAGCTTTGTATCGGCAGGTGGCTTAGTAATGACCAATCACCATTGCGCAGCCTCATGTATTGAGCAGCTTTCAAATTCTAAAAAAGACTTTATTGTGGCTGGATTTTATGCAAAAAAAGCTGAAGACGAAGTGAAATGTCCAGAAATTGAGGTCAACAAACTCATCAACATTAGTGATGTAACCGCGCGTATCCAAACAGTTACAAAGGGACTCAGCGGCAAAGATTTCAATGACAAACTCAAGGCTGAAATTGCGACAATTGAAAAGTCTTGCTCAGCAGGCTCAGAGCAGGTTCGCTGTGATGTGGTCACACTTTACCATGGCGGCGCCTATAATCTCTATCAATATGAACGCTACCAAGATGTTCGTTTGGTTTTTGCCCCTGAATTTGCAGCTGCCTTTTTTGGCGGTGATCCCGACAATTTTATGTTCCCAAGATATGATCTCGATGTCTCATTTTTGAGGGTTTATGACAAAGGCGCTCCACTGCACACTAAGGACTTTTTTAAATGGTCAAAATCAGGCGTTAAGGACTCAGATTTGACTTTTGTTACCGGCCATCCAGGCAATACCTCTCGCCTTTTGACAATTGCAGATCTTGAGTTACTTCGAGATTTGAAGCTGCCTAAAAACCTGATGTTTCTTTCTGAGCTAAGAGGACTATTGACTGAATTTCAAAAACGGGGACCAGAGCAAAAGCGAATTTCAAATGGCAAACTTTTCGGCGTTGAAAACGGCTTAAAAGCCATGAAAGGCCGCTTTCTTACCCTGACCGACAAAAAGTTTTTTTCTGAGCGAGTTGCACAAGAACAAAACCTAATTAGAAAAGTAAATGCCAGCAGCAAATTGAAAAAAGAATATGCAAGCGCCTGGAAAGAAAATAGCGTTGCCGTGCAAAAGCTTAAAGATATCTTCTACGAACTCGAGTTCATTGAATACAATACCTATGGATCGAAGCTATTTCAGATCGCGCGCAACCTGGTGAGAGCAAGCGAAGAATCACAAAAGCCAAATGAAAAACGCTTTCATGAGTTCACTGATTCTGCGATGCCACAAATGAAACAGTATTTATTTACGACAGCTCCAATATATGATGAATTTGAAATCACCATGATGACTTTTTATTTTACAAAGCTTCGCGAGTATCTGACTGCAGATCACCCTTTTGTTAAAAAAGTTTTGGGCAAAAAATCACCATCCGAATTGGCTGAGTTTTTAATTCGAAATACAAAACTAAAAGATATAAAATCGCGCGAACAGCTTCTTGCCGGCGGCAAGGCCTCAATCGATGCCTCAACAGACGTTATGATTGAGTTCGCTAAGCTTCTCGACCCGGATTCAAGAAAAATTCGCAAGCAATACGAAGACGACATCGAGAGCGTTTTGAAAAAGAATGCTGAGAAAATAGCTCAGGCTCAATTTGCAGTCTACGGCTCGCAAACTTATCCGGACGCAACTTTTACTTTACGAATCTCTTATGGACAAGTGAAGGGCTACAATGAAAATGCTCACTTTATTTCGCCGATCACCAACTATGCGGGAGCCTATGATCGCCATAGTGGCAAAGATCCATTTGCGCTACCTGAGTCTTGGATCAAAGCAAAGGATCGTATTGATTTAAAGCTTGCGCTCAATATGTGCACAACAAACGACATCATTGGTGGAAACTCTGGGTCACCCGTAATCAATAAAGACGCTGAAGTTGTCGGCCTAATCTTTGATGGAAATATTCAGTCCCTAGGGGGAGACTTCGGCTTCGATGAATCTGTTAACCGGGCCGTCGCAGTTGAAAGTTCTGGTATCATTGAAGCTTTAGATAAAATTTACGATGCAAGCCGAATCACTGCAGAGCTAAAGTAACTGGGATTAATTTAAAGATATGAATGAGAAATTGCTTACAATTCATCCTCACGCTCGAGATCTGGGCGGCTTTTCAGTTAGACGTGCGCTACCAAATATTCAAAAGCGCACGATCTCTTATTTTGTTTTTTTCGATCATCTCGGGCCAGCTGAAATTAGCCCCGACCGAGGAATGGACGTAAGACCTCACCCGCATATTGCTCTTTCAACTGTGACTTATTTATTTTCCGGAAGTATTCTTCATCGAGATAGCTTGGGCTCAGTTCAATTGATTGAGGCCGGAGACGTCAATTGGATGACCGCCGGATATGGAATCGTGCATTCAGAGAGAACACCTCGTGATAAAGTAAAAAATTCTATTCTACATGGACTTCAAATCTGGGTCGCGCTGCCAAAAAATAAGGAAGAGATGCCGCCCTCCTTCAATCATTTTGCCAAAAAATCTCTGCCTTTTTTTAAAAAGGATGGCGCCCAACTCACACTTATCTTAGGAGAAATCTTTGGCAAAGTCTCGCCCGTAGGCATTGAGTCCAATATTTTTTATCTAAATGCAAATTTAAGTGCTGGCCAAAAACTTCAACTTGAATTTCCGAAATCACATGAGGTCGGGATCTATTTAATAAGTGGAACCCTTGAAATTTCAGATATTGGTTACGGCGATGCCCCCGAGATCCATTCAAAATTGACATTGATCGTTTTAAAAATAAACCGAAAATATAGCTTACTTGCCAAGGCGGATTGCCACTTTGTCATTTTTGGTGGCGAACCGCTACCTGAGCCTCGCTATATGTGGTGGAACTTTGTATCGAGCTCTCAAGGTCGAATTGAAAATGCTAAAGTGGCTTGGGCCAGCCAAGAAATGGGTACCGTGCCCGGGGAAACTGAGTTCATTCCGCTTCCCCAAACTTAGTTCCCTACTGCGCTAGCTTGCAGAACTATGCGTTTCTCTGATGTAGTCTCGCAAAAAATCTTCAGCCCCTGTCAATTTGGACTCAATTTGATCAAGCGTTTCTTGAGTTTTTGTCTTTGAGCTAAAAATTTTGTTGGACTCGGCAAGCTTGCAAAACTCACTCAGTTCTGTTGCTCCCATATTTAGACTTGTTGCCTTTAGGCTAAAAGCCGCGGCAAAAAATTTATCAGGTGTCGAATTACGAAAGGCCTCAGTCATTGTTTGAAAGTCTTTGCGACCAATCTGCAAAAACACTTCAATCAACTCATGAACAAAGTCTGCTCCAGCAAGGTTCATAAGGGCGTCTAGCCTGAGGACGATTGAGCGATCTTGGTCGATTTTGTTTTTTCTTGGATTTTTTCTCATATTTTTCCTCACAGCTTTCGCTTCGGCCAAACCAATGAATAAATGAAGGTCTTGTACCAATAGTTAAAAAATTGGTAGACCCTATTGGAGCACCACCTCAGGCCTTTAGGGCCCGCGCAAAAATAATTGTTACAATTTTGCTAGGTCTTTTAAATCAGCTCTTCGTTGGTCGTCGTCCGGTTAGCCCTCTGGCTAGCCGTTCCTCCTTCCGCCTTGATCTGATTCAAAATCCACTGCGCAAAAGTTGTAATACTTATTTTTGCGCGGGCCCTTAGGTCGGCTGAATCCATTTAGCTGACTCTTTTTGAGGCCCTTTGCCGACTGGCAAACGCAACTTAAGGCGGGAGTATCAATCCGGCTTGATCATTTCAAGGTTTTTTTGCATACTCTGACGAATCAAACCAAAAAGGGATTTTCATGTCTAAAAAAGATTTATTCGGTGATGATGTTGTACAGATTGAGTCAGATGACTTCGCCTCGCTTTTTGAAAGCAGCCAAAAGAGCCAAATGCGAAAGCTTCGTCCGGGCGACTCACTAAAAGGTGAGATTTTATCAATTAATCGAGAAAGTGTTTTTGTTAGTACAAATACTCCGACTGATGGAGTCCTGCCTCTACGCGAAATTCTAGACGAAAACGCTCAGCCAAAATTCAAAGTCGGCGAAATGATCGACGCCGTAGTCGTGCGTTTCAAAAATGATGAGATTCTATTACGCTACAAGGGCGCAGGCTCTTCGACTTCAGATGTCGACAACCTTGAAGATGCCTTTGATATGGAGCTGCCAGTAGATGGCAAAGTTTTAGAGGCCGTAAAGGGTGGCTTTAGAGTTCAAATACATTCTCAGAAAGCATTTTGTCCAATCAGTCAAATTGATCTCAAGTTTGTCACTGATACCGCCAGCTATATTGGCAACAAATATTCCTTCATCATCACTCAATTTGACGCACGCAATCTAGTGGTTTCACGGCGAAAAATCTTAGAGCTTGAAAAGGCCGAGCACGAGGGCCAGTTCTTACTCAAGCACAAGGTTGGCGATATCCTCGACGGCACAATTAAGCGTCTTGAGAAATTTGGTGCCTTTGTCGAGCTCGATGGCGGCGTCGAAGGACTTTGTCACATTTCTGAAATGGGCTGGTCACGCATTTCAGATCCAAGCGAAGTTGTTAAGCTTGAGCAAGTTGTAAGCGTAAAAATAATTCGAGCCGAAGAAGAAAATGCGCGCCTTAAAATTTCACTTTCAATCAAACAGGGCGGCGGAGAGTCGGACCCATGGCTAAATGTCACCCAAAAGTTTTCAGTTGGCACGGTCGTAGACGGCACCATTGACAAAAAAGAAAGCTTTGGCTTCTTCGTTAAAATTGCCCCCGGTATTACCGGTCTTCTACCAAAATCAAAATTAAAGGACAGTCCTGAGGGTCAAGAATACGAGAATAAAAAGAAGGGCGATGTCGTTAAAGTGCAAATCGATCAAATCATGTTTGAAGATCGAAAGATTTCTTTGCGCGTGCCCTCAGAAATTCCGGACGAATCATGGCGTGGTCATCAGTCCAGCCAAAAAAGCTTTGGCACCATGGCTGATCTTTTTAAGGGTCTTAAAAAATAAGACGAAGAAAAAGATTCATCAGGGCGCCTTTAAATAACTTTTACTTCTTATGCAAACCAAGTAAAGCAATGCTCATTGCCTCAATCGCCAATGGGGACGTGCCTACAAAGTCAGGTAAAAAGCGTGGCGAGTGATTTATAACTTTTGGATCAGGTGCGCCTGGGCGTTAGCGAAGTTTCAAATTCCAGTCCAAAAAGCCTCATGATTTCAAATATGAGTTTCAATTTGAGCTCGAGACACTTTGGATCTTCATAGATTTCTTCAGACAAACCGTAATACCGCAGTACATATTTTTTTTGAAAAAGTGAGTTGTCGCCGACGTGAATCTCAGTTGAAATTGTGAGGCGAGCGAACTTCTTATCAAAAAGTATCGGCAATTTTTTTGCAAGAATCGGATCGGCAGCAAATTGCCCCTTTATCCGCTCGCAAGATTCTAAATCCACTGTCCCAACTAAAAAGTCCACAGCTTCAATTTTAGAAACTATATGTGGTGGTAAAATTAGAAACTTGCCCAAGCTAAATTGGCCGGACTCGGCATGCCCCAAGATCATTTTAGAGCAAGGTCGCACATAAGCCCAAAGCACGGGATAGGAACCCCCTACGTCGCTAGCGCCGCGACCACTCGCCATCCTCATAATTCTAAACACGACCCTAGAGTAGTGAAATTCAATCGTACCGAAGGGCCATATGTATCGAGCATTCAGAAAGTTTAGTAGTACATGACTTCTTTTGTATTGTTTGCGCATTCCCCAAGCGAATAAGGGCACAATTAATAGACCTAAGAATGCTAGAGTTATTGTTACAGCAGAAATCATTTTCGCATCCAAAATCAATCAAACCGAACTTTTAAATTTTATTTCATTTAGTAAATTGTAGGACAAGTCTTAAGACGCTGTCAAAGTCGAAAGTACTACTAGGTGATTTTTCAAATGAGACAATATTACTCAAGACATCGCCAAATCCCATTCGACGGCGGAATGGGCTCCGTTACTCGTTATCAAATTAGCCAAACGATCCCCTTCCCAGGAAAACTTTCAGCAAAGTCGTCTGTTGTTGAAAGCAGAGCAAATTCTACCAAAAATGACGCAGAAACATCTAGTCGAGAAATTATAGTGCTGGCAACGCAAGCTTATTTTCGCGCTTTTTATAATCAAAGGGCACTTGAGCTAAATAACCAATTAAAAAAAATAATCGAAAGCAGTGTTGATAGTACAAAATCTCGGTACAAAACAGGTGAGACCGGCCATCATGATTGGTTGTTAGCCAAAGTTGAGCTTTCTATTTTTGAAGTAGAAAAATTGAAGCTATTGCGAGAGCAAAAAACAATTTTTGGATTAAATCCTGACTCTGAGGCAATCAGAGCCTTCACCGTATTGGCATCAAGCGGTACTTTTGGCTGAAGAACTTCATTCCAATCCTGAGTCCAACCCACTATAAAATCGTCAAAAGCACCACCGTTCTTTTTAAAACCTAGATTTAAAGCACAGAGCTTGGCTTTAAGGTCTTTGAATTGGTGATCTGAAATTTCTCTTATTTCATCAGGATAGAGCTGATCTTTACCAGAAGAATTTTTTGCACAATGCCCGCGTCGGGTTGCTATTGATCCCTCAGGATGAGCTTGGCTCGGAGGGATATGTAGAGGTTGTGTAGTGACCCAATGCTCACCGACGGGACACAGTCTCCAATCGTGAGCTTTGGTTTTTTTTGATGAACTTGGAGGTCTTTTATTTTTAGTAGCCATTACATTTCCCACTCATTTAACCCTCCAGCGAGCGCCACGTCCTCGTCCGACAAGAATTACTTGTTTACTTTTTTTTAAGTCATTCAAGACTTTTTTAATCATTTGCGAGCTAATATTGGGGCATTGTTGTTGGATTTCTCTTAAAGAAAAACTTCCGACTTGCTTAAGTATCGTCACCTCTACAATCTCACCCTTGCCTGAGATTAAACGACCCTGCTGGTCAATATTCTCAGCCATTTCTTTATAAGCCTGCCTTAAAATTGATAAGCAGAAGTTAATCCATGGCAATGAATCGTGCTTTTGAACATGCCAACCTTGTGATGAAGTTTTCAGTGCTTCATAGTACGATTCCTTATTTTCTTCGACGATTCGCTCTAGACTGACATATTTACCTACATTGAATCCCGCTTGATAAAGCGACAAAAGAGTCAAGAGCCTAGAAACTCGTCCATTTCCATCACGAAAAGGATGAATACATAGAAAGTCCAATATAAAAAGACTCGAAATAACTAAGACTGGTAGTTTTAAAATATTCATTTCGTTTTGATAGCATTCACAAAGATTTTCAATCGCAGAATTTGTATCCTTGGCGCTCAATGGGACAAACCTCACAGACCTCTGTCCAAAATGATCAAACTCTATGATTTCGTTATTTTTCCTTTTCCAAAGACCTGCATCTCCAGCACCCTCTTGTGCTAATTTATGTAGTTGGGCAATGACTTTGGGATTCATTTCTAGGTTTGGATGCTTTGAGTGTATAATCTCAAGCGCTCGTCGATAACCCATGATTTCTTCTTCAGGACGACTCCGAGGCTTTGTCCTTCCTAAAACAAGGGGCTTTAACCTATCACTAGAAACTTCAACTCCCTCTATGCGATTCGAGGACTCGGCACTTTGAATCATTGCTTGATCTTTGAGTGCTTTTAAGGACTCTGGTTTTCTTTGTTCCCAAAGTTCCTGCCGCCCCTTTGCCTCCATGCATTCCCCCAGTAACCATGTCGTTCCCATGGGAAGATGAATCGAGCTTAAATATTTCGGATCAAATGATTTCAATGTCATTAGCTTAATATTAGCCTATTGTTTAATATTAGCCTATTAAAAATTATCGAAATTACGGGCTTGGTAAAAGGGGCCCCCTCAATCCCAGTTCGAAACATCTGGTTGGGTCTCTTGGTAAATTGCTGATTTCTCTATGATTTGAAAATTGGTGCGGCCGGAGAGATTTGAACTCCCGACTCCTTGGTTCGAAGCCAAGTACTCTATCCAGCTGAGCTACGGCCGCACAGGCCTAAATCTTTGAACCCATATCTAAGTGAACTGTAAATGTCCTGGCAAGCTCTTTTGTTCCAAAAATCGATATTTTTCTTCAAACTAGATGATAATGATTCTCATTTTTCACTTGACCAGCCCGGCCATTTTGAGCCATCTTTCGCGCTATGAATTCTCAAACACAAAATTCACTTCCGATCAGTAGTCTGCAGGCGCCCAATATCAAATCTTCAAGGTCCCCCAAGACTCCGAGCAAAACGGTTATTCGAAATCTCGGACTTAAGGTCACCGATCAACGCATCGCAATTATTGAGGTGGTCCGATCGGGGCCAAAACATTTTACCGCACAAGAAATTTACGAAATCGTGACCGAGAAAAACCCCGAAATCGGCTTTGCTACCGTATATCGGTTTTTGCGTAAGCTATCTGAAAATAGTTTTGTTACTGAAATACGTTTAGGGGGCTTGCCTGCACGCTATGAGTGGGCACTAAAAAAACATCATGACCATTTAACCTGTACTCAGTGCCGAAAAATTGTTGAATTTGAAAATCTTGAAATTGAAAATCTTCAGGCAAAAGTTGCGAAGGACTTCGACTTTGAATTAAGTGATCACGTTCTTGAACTTTACGGCATCTGTTCGGATTGCAGAAAATAGCCACCAGATGTCAAAATCTGACTTTCTTTTTTTAGAAAAACCTCATGGTTGGTCGACGCACTCCCCTTCAGCTGAAAATCCACTGCATGTTGGACTCCATGAATGGGCACAAAACCTAACAAATTATTTCTCCCAAAATCATAAGCTTTATGTTTGTCATCGACTTGACCGTGAAACCTCAGGTGGCATTTTGTTTGCCAAAAGTAGTGAGATTGCCAAACTCATCGGAGATAAATTCGAGAAATACGAAGTTAAAAAAACCTACCTATTCATTACAAAGGCACAGAGTAAAAAAAACAACTTTGATTACTCATCCTTTATTGAAAAGGTCGGTGACCGCTTTGTCAGTACTGATAAAGCGCCCAACGCTTTTACACAATTTGAAAAAATTAAATCTCTGGGAGATTATGAACTTTGGAAGGCCTTTCCTAAAAGTGGCAAGTCCCATCAAATTCGTTTACATGCCCAAGCACTCGGAATTGAAATATTAGGTGACCAAGCTCATGGCGGCGCTCTTTTTTCTCGAATGATGCTGCATAGTCACTCAATCGAGTTTGAACTGCGCGATGAAAAGTTTGAGTTTACCTCACCCCTCCCTTATGTTTTTAAAAATCTAGAACTGCTGCGCAACCCTGAGCTGGCCAATTGGATAAGTGCTGCTGAGCGAAGGTTTTGGTGGCTTCAAAATACTCAAATAATAACTGGTGGCCATTTTTTAAAGCAAACAAATACTTGGCGATGGCTACATACAGAAACTAAAAACCTAAGAGCCGAACAACTGGGCGAAAATATTTTCTTTAATTGGTATTCTGATCAATTTCCAAATCAGACTCAGCTTGAAAGTATTGAGCGGCTGTTTGAATTTCTTTTACAAAGCCTTAAGAGCCTCAGCATGCAAACTGATCATATAGAGTATTTTTTGCAACTTCGCTCGGATCGCCAGAAGTCGCCAAGAGAGTTTGGTGAAATCAAAAGTACTCCTAAGTTTCCAAAACGATGGAATATAAGAGAAAACGGCCTGGAATATGAATTAAGACTCGATTCAGGCCTCTCAACTGGATTGTTTCTAGATCAAAGAAATAACCGGAAATGGCTTCTGGATCATTCTCAAAACAAGCGGGTGCTCAATCTTTTTTCATATACCGGAGGCTTTAGTTTAAGTGCGGCTCGTGGGGGCGCCTCGCAAGTTGTGTCGGTAGATGTTAGTGCAAAATTTTTGGAGTGGTCGAAACAAAACTTTGTGCTAAACGAATTGCCCACCACTGGACATGAGTTTCGTAAAATTGATACCTTAGACTATCTCAATTGGGCGAAGAAAAAATCATTGAAGTTTGATTTGATCATTTGTGACCCCCCATCTTTTGCGCGAAGTGAAAAAAAAATATTCAGAATTGAAAAAGCCTTGCCCGAGTTGCTCAAGCTTTTAGCCGCAGTTTCAAATGCAAATGCACAAATTTTATTTTGCAGTAATTATGAAGAATTGACCTCTAAAGAATTTCTAAAGACCATGAAAATCGCGACAGAAGCCTTGGACATACGTCCGGTAGAATTTCGGATTTTACGTGAAGACTTTGAAATGCCACATCAAGAGCCACTGATGAAGTGTTTTCTATTAGAGAAAATGGAACACCCGCCACTAAAAGCCTCAAGATAAAGGT
Organism: Bdellovibrionales bacterium; assembly: GCA_043784965.1. Classification (GTDB taxonomy): domain Bacteria; phylum Bdellovibrionota; class Bdellovibrionia; order Bdellovibrionales; family JAMPXM01; genus JAYTQQ01. The sequence goes on along the minus strand of JAYVXS010000095.1, from coordinate 8,075 downwards.
CTTGTTTTTGATTCATCCTTTTACAAAATTCACCAATATAACACTCGACTAGCCGAGACGATCGTCGAAAAACAAATTGTACCTAAAGATAAATTGCAAAATTTGTTTTTGCTGAAACAAATATTTTCAGCTACTTAGCTTGTCACGGCGTGAAACACTACTAGAAATTCGTCAGGCCCACAGGGCACTTAGACCTAAGTGACTCTCTGACCTAAAGCTCGTCGGGCAGATGACGATAGTACTGATGTAATTAAAACCATGAGCCTCATCGCCTGTAACTTCTCTCTCCTATGGCTCGCGACACGAAAGGATCGACAAATGAAAAACACAATCAAGAGCATAAAGACAGGAGGAGTCATCGCCGCGCTCTTCATGGTGGGTACACTAAATATGGGCAACCAAAGTTGTACTCCTAAGCCAGAAGGACCTACTGGACGCATTTTAAAAATGGATACAACGGTTGGTGAAATTCAGGCTAGAAAAGTGACGATGCCCTCTGGAGAGATCGTAGACTTTCCTTATATAGCAAATGCCCTTTTTTACGGCGAAGTGATAAATAGCAATCACATGACAATCGCAACACCTCTCCCCTCGGTACCTCCCAAGAGCGCGGCAGTGGCTCATGCAATGGTGAGCTCGTCAGAACAGAAGAAAATTGATGTTCTACGGAGCTACGGCCTGGTGAGTGCTAATTTCATTTCAGAAGTTCCAATAAAAAATTATCACGGTGTACATATGATGGATGCGACCTCTCCAGTATCACCCGGCAATATAACCTGCACCTATACAACCTCAGAGTTTTCAATTGGTGGCGACATTCTGGACTTCTCCGCAAGTGCGGGCGGTGGTCTCGACATCGGATTCGGAAAAACTCCGAGCACTCAGGGTTCAATTGGTGTCAATTACACACAAACGGCCTTAAGTTTAAGACTGCGCTTAGATCGACCATTAACTCAATTGCCGCTGCAGATTGGTGATGCGAAATCTTATCAAAAATCAATGAGTGCGACACTGGGCTATGGTCAACTCGGCCTCAACTTCTTTTTCAAATCTGCTATTTCAGATACAATTCGCGAAGCCATGAGTTCGGCAATTTCAGATATTGTTAAAAATTATACTGCAGCTCGAAATCCAGACTGGAATCAAGACTGGGAATCACGAGTAGTCTATTGTCAAAACTGTGACAACGATACTCATATCGCAATTCGTGGCGGCGCTCAAAATGGAATCAAACTTGGTGATAATTTTACAATCTCGAACTTGAACTACCAATGGGTAGGATCACCCTGCTCGTCACGCCTAGTGAGCTCGATTCCTGACAATCCGTCTATCCCAACAGCAATGGGTGTCGTTGAATATGTTGACGATAACTTTAGTGTTTTAGGAGGCATGAAGTACTCAGGCAACTCAAAGATCAGAGTGGGTGCACGCGTATCACTTGCAAGCTTCGTAGCTCCACCAGCCAGTCCAGCCAAACCTTAATGCGAATTAATATCATAAGTTAAAATTGGCCAAAGGAGCTTACACGAAGATGTAGGCTCTTTTTTTACTAGAAAAAGCTCTCTATCTCTTCTTTTCATGACGAGCACTCACTACCGTGTGAATATTACCACGAACGGTAAAGTCCCCAACCACTTCAAGCTCCCAAGGATCAAGTAAATCGATCAGGTCTTGAATGATGTTATTGGTCACATCTTCATGAAATACTTTTTTGTCTCTAAAAGAGTTTATATAAAGCTTCAAGGACTTAAGTTCGACGCAATATTTGTGCGGAACATACTTTATTTTAATCGTCGCGAAGTCAGGAAAACCAGAGCGCGGGCATAGGCAGGTGAATTCTGGACAGCTGAACTCAACCGTATAACGTCTCACCGTCGTTCGGTTCTCAAAGCGCTCTAACCTCGCCTCTTCTACAGCAATTTCGCCGTACAGTTTCTCTGATTTTTTTTTGCCTGACTTTGCGACTGATTTATTTTTTGCCACGACTAAGCCTCACTTACAAATATTATTTTACTACCAAAACTATCAAATCCAACATCGATCGACCGTAGATCATTGAGTTCGGTCGCAATCTTTGATTTTTTTTCAGGGTCACAGAGGAAAAGTAAAAATCCGCCCCCACCCGCCCCCAAAATCTTACCACCCCACGCGCCCGCCTTAAGCGCGGCCTGATACCAATCATCAATCTGCGGATCGGCAATACCACTAGCCAAAGAACGTTTAATTTGCCAGCCCTCATGAAGAAGCTCGCCAATTTTTGCTATTGGAGCCTCTTGCTCGAGCTTCTGCTTCATATTATAGGCAAGCTTAGCCATTTCGCGCAGTTCTTCACGCTTCTCAGCAGTCTTTGCTTTTTGTTCGCTCAAAACTTTTGAGGCAGAGCGGGTTTTACCAGTATACAATAATAGCATCGAGGCCTGTAAATTTGCTTTCTCATTTTTAGAGCAAATCACAGGATCACAAGAGACTTGTCCATCTGGCAAAAATCGAATGAATTGAAGTCCGCCAAAGGCTGCCGCATATTGATCTTGTTTGCCAATCGGTTCATGCAAAATATCAATTTCGATTTCACTTGCTTCGCGAGCCAGATCACTCGCGCTTTGAAACACCCCGCAATGTGCCTTCATCGCATGTAATAAACCTACGGTAAAGCTTGAGGAGCTACCAAGACCTGTCCCCCCTGGGATATCGGCCATTGACAAAATTTCAAGGCCACGCTTGCCATTCTTCTCGCTTGCTAGTGCGGCATATTTCTTTAAAACAACTTTCAATATTTTGTGCTCAATTTCATCAATAGACTTTACGATTTCTGTTTTACTATAGCTCAGACGATACGATTCATCAAAACGATCGTTCACCGTAATATACATATATTTATTGATACTCGTCGAGAGAACCGCACCCTCTTCTTGCTCATAAAAAGAGGACAAGTCAGTTCCGCCGCCCAAGAAACTAATGCGGAAGGGAGTTCGTGAAATAATCATGAATTTTCTCCTCAAATTCTGTTAGGCGTTCGGGTGTGCCAATATCGTAAAAGCGCTCACTGACGGCTACTGAAAATAGCTTTTTCCGCTTGATCAAATCAGGCCACAAATCCTCAAGTTGAAAATTTTCTTGAGTGATTTTTGAAATGACCGACTTTTTCAAAAGATAAATTCCAGAATCTATGACCTCAAGTCCGTTCTCTGTGCCGCCCGCTTTCTGATAGCGCGTGATCCAGCCGTCCACCACTTTAAGATTTTCTTTAACTGGAGTTTTTAAGCGATTGTCATAAGTGGAGATGAGCGCGTCAGCTCCAGACTCATCAAATGACCTCTCAAGCTCACTCATGGGCGCGCGTAAAAAACTGTCGCCATTCAAGACAAAAAAGCTCTCATCTAATTCATGAAACGCATTTTTTAAGGCTCCACCCGTACCCAACGGCCGCCCCTCGAAAGAGTACGAAATAGAAAGTCCAATTGAACTCCCGTCACCATAATGGCTCTGGATTTGTTCGCCAAGATATGAAACCAATAGCAAGACATTCTTATAGTTTTGCTTAAGACATTCTCTCAGTTGCCAAGTCAAAAATGGCTGTCCTGAAACTGCTACCATTGGTTTCGGGATTTTTTCGGTAATGGGTCTTAACCTCGTACCAAGGCCTCCCGCTAAAATCACAATTTGCCTCATTGCTGAAGCTTCTCTGCGACGATTTCCTCAATGGCAAGAGCTACGGCCTCGTCACTGGTCAGTTTTGCCCGCCAACCCTTTGCAGCAAATTTTTCATGGGTCAAGTGTGTATAGGGAACATCCCCCCTCCAGCCGCGATTACCGCTACCAAAAGCCAGCTCCGCTTTCACCTTTGTATGCACACCAACCTGGCGAACTACTTCTTCAGCAATAAAACGGACCTCTGTAACGCCAACACTTGCTAAATTAAAAACCTGAAAATCATCTCTACAGTTTTCATAACCAAATCGCATTCCTGAAATACAATCACTCACATGAAGATAAGATTTTTTCTGAGTGCCATCACCCAAAACCTCAAGCCTTTGTGGGTTGCTGACAAGTCTTTCGACGAAATCATGAATCGCGCCGTGCGTGGCATGTGAACCTACAATGTTTGCAAATCGATACATCCAAACCTTAATGTCAAAATTATGTGAGAATGCCGAACAAAGCGCCTCACACGCCAGTTTACTAGCTCCGTAAAATGAAATGGGCAGCAAGGGACCGTAGGTCTCGGGAGTCGGCTTGATGCTAGCTTCACCGTAAATCGCTGAAGTTGAGGCAAAAATAATTTGCTTAATGCCATTTAGCCGCATGGCCTCTAAAGTATTGTAGGTAGCGATCGTACCATTGTTAAGGTCGACTGTCGTCGTCGAAGCACCTTGAGCAATATCGGAGTTGGCGGCCAAATGATAGACCAGCTCGTGACTGGCCATTGCCCGAGTTAAGACTTCAAGCTCAAGTAAATCATTATGCAAGAATTTAAAATTTTTATGATTCATAAAGTTTTTGAGGAGCTCGCGCTTGCCCAAAATCAGATTATCATACGCCGTTACTTGATGGCCCTCATTTAGAAACTGCTCGCATAAATGCGAGCCGATGAAGCCTGCTCCGCCAGTTACGAATATTTTCAAAGTTAGACCTTTCCCAAAACTTTAACGCTCAACCAATTTTTAAGATTTGGTTTGTAAAGTAACTGAACCGATTTTCTGTCAAATGCATACCTCGGGTGATGATCGAGTTCACCTGCCTGCATGATTTTTTGTATCATCAGCAAATAATCTTGCGCCATTCTCTTAAGAGAAAAGAAACTTTCGATCGAAGCCCTGCAGGCTTCAGCCGAGCTCTCCTTCAGCTTTGGAACGGCCCCCAAAAGTTCATCATAGTTACGACATACTACACCAGTCCCAGTTCTGACTAATTCGGGCATGCAACCATTAGCCGTTGTAATGACCGGAGTCCCACACGCAAGTGCCTCAAGTGGTGCTGCAGCACAAGGTTCGTCCCAGTTCGTCGGGTAGATTAATGCCTTCGCATTTTTCAACAACTCTAGTTTTTCTGGCTCGTCTACTAAGCCATGGTAGTGGATCTTACCTCGAGACAAACCATTGCCACCCATAATACGAAGTTCAACGTCTAGATCTTTGGCCCAAGCAAGGGCCGTCTTTAGATTCTTCACTCGCCAAGTGGTTCGCGCTAAAAAAACGTAATAGTCTTTTTTTTCGGCCTGAAATGGATAACGATCCGGATCCACCCCATTATAAATATAATATTTTGCGTCGTGGTTTCGGCAATGGCTCTCACTCAAGAAATTAGTGTTTGAAAAATATTTCTCGCCCGCATGTCCATTACCATGAATGGTGATTAAAAATGGCAGGCTTGGCTTTGCAAAGAGCGGCTCATGAGAATGCAGAAAGTCGACATCCTGCGGCAGATAGGCTTTGGGGTCTTTTTCATTGTGCTTTTCAGGCAGGGCACAAAACTCGTAATTATTAATTTTGCTACTACCGCGAGCAGCAATTACTACCTTATGTCCCATACGCGTATATTCATCGGCCAGAGCCAAGACTATTCTTTGAATTCCGCCATAATCTCTCGGTGGAAGCTGAGAGTCATGTAATAGGGCAATTTTCATAAAAACTCGTCTATTTTAATAGGCCTGTTCAAGGTAATTCTTTTACCCAAATTGCCCGATTTACAGCAATTTTTCAATCTCTTAATATTCCGAATTCATGCCTAGCCCGGATAGTTCATCAGTTTCGTCGTGAAATCGCTGATTCGCAGACTGGCCTGGCGCTTGAGAGACCTTTGAGTGAGGCAACCTCAAAGCAGGATGTCGCAATGAAAAGGTCTCAAAAACGCAGACTAGCGAGGCGGCGACTGCAACAGAAATCTGATGAACTAGAGAAGCTCCGATATTTCAAAATGGTGCGCGAGAGGCCGAAGTAGAAGAACCACTTTTAGGTGCGAAGTCGATTCTGTTTGAGTTCGAGGTGGATGAAGTTGCGGAGCCTAAGGGTTTGTTGCCAGCAGATCTGCGAAATCTGGTTTCAAGGGACGGCTCATACACCAAAGTAGCTACGGGGATTGGTGCCTCCGAATCTTTTGTCCGCCAAAACTCAAAAGGCTAAAGAGCTTTCTTTTTGAAGACAGCTTTTTCGAGTTTCTTTACGCGGTCTTCCAGATCCTCTTCGCCAAGGACGGCGCTTCTTAATTTTTTATTGAGCCAAGTCAGATAACCAACGCCCTCATCCTGAGCCTTTTGCTTGGCTACAGCCATGATTTCACTATCAAGTCGAATTGAAGTCAGAGTTTTTTGTTCCTTCAGGGCATTGTCGACCTGAGATTTAGATTTGATAGGCCCTTTGATGACGGCCGACTTTGAAAAATCATAATTGCGCTTCATAGAATTTTCTCTCCCTTTTATTTGCTTTGCGAGCGGATATGATTCTCGTGATTTGCTCATTGGGATAGGCAACTACCACGACGAGAATATTTAGTTTCTTGCACATGCCTAAGTAGACATATCGCTCTTCTCCGGAATCGGAGTCTTCTTTGAGAACAACCACGAATTCACAAGTCATGGCTTCTTTAGCCTCGACGAATGAGACACCGTGCTTCTGATTTGTCTTTTCTTTTTGCGGATCCCATTCGAACTTCATCGACTGTAAGTGTACTACAATGTACTACGAAATGCCAGCGGAGCCGAAAGTGACCTCATGGTTCGAGTATGTGAACCGGTCAAATTCGTATCATTTTGATATTACTGGGGATTTTAAACTGGTGCCCGGGACGGACTTGAACCAGCACGCCCTTTCGAGCGCTAGCACCTCAAGCTAGTGTTTATACCAATTCAGGTCGTAATATAACGGCGGTTCAAAAAAAGACAACTAAATTATTGAAATTACGTTGGTTTTACTTGAGCGATGATGCCCGATGGGTAGGTCTTCCGATTCCCCCTTACCTGAATACGAAACTTGATGCGAACTCACCCAAATAAAGTGGCACTCGCACTGAGTTGGGTTCCCAGACATCTGAAAAAGGCGGCTATTCCTTTTTTTGGTTTTTTGGTCTATACTATGGTATATACCGTGGAGGTGGATTTTATGCGTAAAGCGAAAACCTTAGTTCAAAAAGATAAAAGTAAAGACGATTTTGGGTCTCAAAACTCTCAACTTCCAAAAGGAAAGCTTTTTCAAAATGGCCGAAGCCAAGCGGTTCGACTTCCTAAGGAGTACCGGTTTGAGGGATCCGAGATTGGGGTGGGTCGCGTGGGTAACGCTGTCATTCTGTATCCTCTGAATGACCCATGGGCTGTGTTTTTTGAAGGGGCTGAGGAGTTGGCACAAGCTGAACTAGGCCCCCTGAAGCGCGACCAGGAGCAGTCTAAGCGGAGATTCGAAAAGTGATTTATTTGCTCGACACAGACACCTGCAGCTACATCATCAAAAGCCCCCAACTTATGCGGAAACAATTCGAGCAAATCCATGCTGGAGACATTGCGATCTCGGCAATCACATGGGCAGAACTGAATTCATGGATCATGATGAGTTCAAAACCGGAGCAGCGTTTGCTCAGTCTGCAAAAGATGTTTGCCCCGGTGAATATTCTGCCATTTACATCAACCGATGCGACTTATCATGGGGCTATTCGAAAGCATTTAAAGGACGAAGGAAAAATGATTGGGGCCTTGGATATGCTCATTGCCGCCCATGCCGTTTCGCGAGGACTGATTGTGGTCACCAACAACACTGATCACTTTGGTCGAGTACCTCAGCTAAAAATCGAAAATTGGTTCAAAACATGAGTGCGCAGAAATCAATTTCTACAAGTATCGTCGAGGCGATTGAACTGGCCACAGAGTGACTCAGTAGGACTTCCGCCGTTGATCAAGATGGCGGCATTCCACAGCCGTCCTTATCGCCTTTTATTGGGAGCGTGATTATGCAGAGACGGGCGAGGCTTCCTAAAATTGCTCGTGTTTTAATTGTAACTGGCCAGCCAGAATTATTTCGAATTCATAAATTCTGGTTTCACGCCAGTGAATAAAGCGCGCAAGGCCTCCATTGGATGGACCCCTTGCTTTC
>JAYVXS010000094.1:0-6507 GCA_043784965.1 Bdellovibrionales bacterium | reverse complement strand
CAGGTTGTCGCAATGAAAAGGTCTCGAAAACGCCAGGAGCGAAGCGCCCAGACTAGCGAAGCGGCGATTGCAACAGAAATCTGATGAAATATCCGGGTTAGGTGCGATGATCTATCGACTTAAATCAAAATTACTTCTGCCACCGTGCCTGTACCTGGGCCCGCATCTGTAATCAGTTCAACTGTCTCACCGACCCTGAACTCAGGTTTTCCACATTTTACCAACTAAAAAAAGAAAGAACCAAGCTTTTTAAAGGCACAGCACTGCCTGACTATTGGTGTCAACAAGGCTGCGACTCTTCTTTAAAATTAGTTGTTTCACCTGCGGCACTCTGTAAGAATCTTCGACTATGAAAGATCTGAAAATAATTCGATTTCATTGCCGAGAAAGTCATTTCGGCAGCTATCTTTGTGGCGGTCAGCCTAGCATAAAAAAAGTGACGTCGTGACCGAAGCAAAAGCGAAAAACCAGGTAAAACATAAAAAGCAAAGTTATCAGCAAAGTTATCAGAAAAACCATCAGAAAAACATTCAGAAAAACTATTTGTGGCAACGAAAAAGCTTTGTTTATTTGGTGCTTGCCGCGCTGACCGTCAGTTGGACCGGCTTTAGTTTTAAAGCATCTTGCGATTTAACCGCATTTATCTTAGTAAGCTTAATCACGGTATTTCTCGTATTGTTTGTTTATGGACTAGATGACTATATGGATGAAGTACCAGCGGGGGCTAATTCTGATGCACATCTTAGGGCTAAGGCCTTAATGAGGGGCCCGTTAATCTTGTTCGCCACATTGGCTCTATTGTGCTCAGGTATTTTTCTTGCGCCACCAGGCCGGATTGCCGCCGGACTCATTGTCATTAACGGATTTATTTATACCTATAAATTTAATAATAAATTTTTTCGAATTCGTTTGAAGTCGACTCTTTTTTTAAAAAACATAATGATTGGCTGTGGCTGGGGCCTACTTATTTTCTTAGGCTATAATGAAAGGCCCAATGAGGTAATCATCACTGGCGGCATGTTTTTGACCATACAAGTGGTTATCGGCAGTATCCTAAGAGATTTTGATGATACAGCTGAGGATCACCTCAATGAAGTAAAGACCCTTCCGCTAGTTATGGGTTGGGACTTTTCTTTTTTGAGTTTGCATCTGCTCAATTTTCTAAGTTTAGCGGTATTGGGTGCGGGGATTTTTTGGCAATCTGCCCGGCATGAGCTTTGGGCCTTTTGGCTTTTTGCAGTACTTTATCGGCTGGGACTTATTGAGTGGATTCGCCAATGTCAAATTAAGCAAAAACAAAAGTCTTTTTACCTGCAGCAGATGAACCTATTTACCTGTGGCTTAATTTTTATTCTGAGGATGTTACAACTATGGATTTCGTAAACCAAATTCAGCAAATACCAGCCTTTCAATATTCAATGGGTATTATTCTTTTTGGCTCGATTTTTGGCGTTTTATGGTTTGTTGATCATCGTACTCATTTAATGATTTGGCAAAAAGACATTTCAGATGGGGAGTTGCGTACCCATCGAATGATTTTATATGCAAGCTATGGCCTGATGTTTAGTTTATTACTGATGGCGTGGTTTCCGATATTGGCGCTGCCTTTATTCATTGGTTGCTGGGTAACGCGCACCTTGCACGAAACCATGGACGAAATGTTTTGGCATCTACCTCGTTGCAGCGAATTTGAGACATTGGTGCATTTGGGGATGTGGATCTGCATTCATGCTGGGACTTTCACGGTATTTATCTGGGGATTTTTCTTTCAATATAAAGGCTTTGGCGAGCTTTCGGCATTGATCCATATTCTTTTTGCAATTATTTTCTTGGTTTATAGCTATATCGGAAAGCACGAATTAACTGACTACGTCGAGAGAAAAAAGCCGACATGAAAGTCATCTTGATTTTTTTTAGCCTAATCTCGCTATTGAGCAGTGCTGGAATAGCCAAGGTCAATCTTTCAGAATCGCGCACGCTGTGTGAGACCCTAACAAACGAAAACATTAAAGAAATTCAAGGAAACAAAATTTTAAAAAGAAAAGACTTACTGCTGTTTCATGTGCGAAGACTTTGTGAAAATATTGAGTACTTGAGTGATGAAAATTTATTAGGTTCACCGCAAGCTGATGCTGACTACTTTGACCTCAAGTTTATTTTGGGCTCTTGGATGCATAAATTTAAGAGCGAAGCGGGGGTAGGATATTTAGGAATTCTAAATATGGGGATCAACCATGACATCAGTCCATTCAGATTGCGTTTTGATAGACCCAAGCTGGTGCCAACGCCGCAGATTCTACAAGACTCCATTTTTTGGCGTCGACCACAAATCGCAAGGGAGCAAGTATTTGATGCAATGGCGAAGCAAAAGAATATTAATCCTAATTTCAAAATTGCAATTCTTGATGAGATGCAAAACAAAGGAAGTACCCCAAAAATACATATTAAAGACTATAAAACAGGTGCTCGCTGGTTGATGAAGTGGGGTGATGAAATTCATGCCGACCCGGTGAGCTCAAGAATTTTTTCGGCATTGGGCTACAATGTGGATTTTACTTACTATGTTCCTGCGGCAGCCATTACTTTAGTTTTAGGAAAGCAGGGAAAGAAAAAGCGCACGGTAAGAGATTTTGTGAGGTTTATTTTTAATGCTTACGGTACAAATTTGAGTCCATTTATTTTAGCGGCCGGTAAGATCAACGCAGATTTTTTAAAGAAATTTCCTGAATATGCGGAGTTCAAATCGCAGTATTTTGTTCGTTTTAAAGGGGCTGCGGTTGAGGCCAGACCAAGCTCAGAGTTAAGGCTAGGCGGGATGATGACCGATTGGCCTGAAATCTCAAAGCGGCGTGAGCTGCGAGGGGCGCTGTTGGCTCACTTATGGTTGGGTAGCTGGGATACAAAAGAGGACAATACCTTATTGTCTATTTGGAAGGACAATTCAGGTCAGACCAGATTGACTGGGTCTTATAGCGACATTGGTTTAAGCTTAGGCGTACATATTTCAAAATTCCCGCGAGATGTAAAAGGCGGCTTGATCAACAGTCTGCCTTGGCAATTAGTAGAGAAAAATAGAGAGCAAATTCGCTTCAATTCGCATCTCAATGCCTTCTCGAAGGCCTATCTAGATGTGACTTACGAAGATCTCTATTGGATGGCTCAGCAAATCTCTGAAATTGATCAAAGTAGTCTCGAAACTATCTTGTCCCAGTCGGGATGGCCGCATTATGTGCAAAAGCTATTTTTTTATAAATTAGCTGAGCGGCGTCGGCAAATCTTAGATGCCTTTGAGATTAAAGATCCTCATCCTATAGTTATACTGCGAAACTATCACTATGAAGAAAATGGTATAAAGTTCATTCAAAACGGAGAACTTTCAGTAGAACCATCGACTGATCTTTATCCTGAAGGACTTTTGCATGAGTATGGACGTTTTCGAGGTTTCGGATGGTAAATCTGCTTCTGAGTTGGCTCTTCGTAGGCAATGTATACGCCTCCTCAGACATTGAGGAACAAAGAAAATATAATTTTGAAACTGACTTCAATTTGCCGGTTAAAGAATTTGCTATTGGTGGGTTTACTTTTCATCACCACAGTATATTTTCAACCTTTGACATTTACTTTGATACTCCTGAAAAGGATATGCAAATGAAGGGCTATAGTTTTCGTTTACGGAGAGTAGAGAAAACGAAGGCTAAATTTGATTATTCGTTACAGCTAAAAAGTGAAATGCAATCGGCTGGTGAGGCCAGGTTAGAGATTGAGAGCAAGGATTTGGGCTTGCAAATGCTAAAGCAAGAAGTCCTTACGCAAATTATTGATGAATTTTTTTCGCAGCCTTTGAGTCGTAAAGAAACGACGATAAAATTAGAGCAATGGTTGTTTAGAAAAAGGGAGTCAAGTCTAGCACCTTTTCAGAAGCTACGGGATCTAAAAATTGATTCTGGGCGTCTCTCTCCAGCCGTCTACGGGGTTTCGCAACGACACCGCTATAATATACTCACTTCGATTGAAAGCCAGCTAGCTCAAGAAAATCGTCTTAAGAAATCAAAAAAGAATGCACTCCGCGTGCCTGAATACATTAAGGGAAATAGTTTGTTTATTTGGTTAATGGAGGCTTCTTATGACACTTCGGTCTTTTATAGTCTAAGAGATAAAGGCCCGCGTGAAATGAAAATTATTGAAATTGAAATTGAAAATAAATATCGGCCAAGAAAAATTGGAACCGCACTTCTTGATGTTCTCGAGCAGAACTTAGTAGAAAAATGGAAAGCGAAGACAGGTATGGCTTCAAAGTATTTGCAGGCGGTGACCTATTTTGGTAAAGATTAAAATGATCAAAAGCTACTTAGTGCATATGCGACCAAAGACTTTTCTTCCTAGCTTTGTTTTTGTATTAACGGGTTATGCGCTTAATCCATTAAAAGCTAGTCTTAGCTCTATCATGCTTGAAATTATCTATTTGTTTGGCATTTACAGTGTTTTATTATTTGGCGGCACCTGTGCTTTGAATAGCCATTTTGATAGAGATGAGGGGCCGCTTAATTTTTTAGAAAACCCGCCAGAAAAGCCAAGATACCTCGGGTACTATGGGCTAGCCCTGATGCTATTAGCTTGTATGTGGTCGTCTGTTTTTGGGTTTTGGCCGCTTATGATGACACTGTTTGCAACTCTGTTATCGATCGCCTATTCTGTGAAATTCCCAAGTCTAAAATGGCGTGGCAAAGAGATCGGAGGAATGGATATTCTGATCGATTCATTGGGCTGTGGATTGGTTGCGGTAATTCTTGGGGCAACAATTGGTGGTGCCGCAGTTCCGCTTAGAACTTGGTGGGTGGCCATTGCGTTCACCGTGACGGTTGCGGGCTCTTATCCTGCAACTCAAATTTTTCAATTGAAGATGAGTGACGATTATAAGTCGGCAAGAAATTTCTCAAGCCTTGTAGGCGCAGCCAAAGCTCTTCAAATTGGTAGCGCCTTATTACTTTTAGGTTTTGGCATTATTATAAATGTTCTATTGTTTTCAAAGGTAAGCCCGATTCAATGGCTTTTTTACGGAGTTTTTTTTGCATTATTCTTGTTAGGTGTATTACGTTGCCTTAAATGGTCAAAGGCTCCATTTGAAAATTCGACGAGGCAATTTAAATCCGTCATCTTCACTCTTCTTGGTGCAAGACTACTTTGGATTATAGCAGAATGCTTAAGTAGTACATGAAGCAAATAAAGTTATTGATTATTTTTTCAAGCGTCATACTTTTTGGATTTACTATTTATTTAGTGAAAACTCACATCAAGCCCTACAATATCACTAGTGTTCTGGATCGAGAGAACCCGGTATATATCCGGTATCAAGAGCACCTACAGAAATACAACGATGAGAATGATGTCTATTTATTACTAGAGTCACCTGAAAGTCTCTTGCATCGAGCTGATTTTTCGAAGTTAATATTTGAAACTGCCGAGAGATTGAAGTGGGTACCGAATCTCGATACCGTAGCTTCTTTGCAAGAAGCTGAATACCTAGTTGTAGATAATAAGCGTAGTCTATTAAAACGTTTTTTTGTCGAGAATAAGCTTTCTGATCAAGCACAGGATTTGCTTAAGAATAGCCCAGTTTTTCAGTACAGTTATTTGAGCCCAGATGAAAAGGCTAGTATCATATACGTTAGCCTTCGAAATGATCTTACGACTGCTCAAAACAAACAGGTATTTAAAGACTTAAATGAAATAAAATCGATTATTGAAAAGGACTTTCGTGGGGTAAAAGCCCACCTTCTGGGAACTGAAATCGCCAGAAACTATTTCGTGCAAGAGATTACCAAGAGCCAGGCGCGCATTCTGCCTATCGTTTTAAGCATAATTTTGTTCATGCTTTTTATGCTCTTTCGCTCAATGAAGGTATGTGCGTTGGCATTTTATGTTATGGGAATTAGCTACTTTTGTACAGTTTGTCTAGTCGTTTTACTAGAGGGTAGTATAAATCCATTTTCGAGCTTTGCATTGTTATTCGTGTTGATTATTTCGACTGCAGACATAGTGCATTTGTTTTCGGCAGTTTCACATTTGAAAGAAAAATCGATTGAGCAAAGATTTAAACTGGCAATTGCGGACATTTGGCGACCTTGTCTGATTTGTGCCATTACAACGTGGATTGGCTTGCTGTCACTAGTAGTGGCGGATATTCCACCTATTCGATATTTTGGAATTTACTGTGCTTTCGGTATCTCGATTTGTTTTTTTCTTACCTTCTACGGCATTCCTTGGTTAGTAAAAATATTTGAAATGGATTTCAAATTTGAAAAACCATGGCTGAATTTTGCTGGGATTCATGTACTAGCTGGGGTGAAGCGCTGGCGCAGATTTATTGTTGCAGCTTTCGCATTGGTGATGTTTGGCTTTGGGTATTTAAGCATGCAACTCGAAGCAGGTGATAATATCTATAAGAAGTTTGTTAAAAGCCACCCTTTGACTCAGGCAGCAGAAGCATTTGAAAAGTATTTTAATTTC
>JAYVXS010000093.1:0-19515 GCA_043784965.1 Bdellovibrionales bacterium | reverse complement strand
TTTTTCTATTTTACGTTAACTGTAATGGTCTGTGACATTGTTGGCCCATAGGACATATGAGCGCCATCTGCAAACTGTAATGTTAAAGTGTGCTTGCCAGGAGTAAGAGTTAGCTCCGCTTCAGTTTGCGCATTGCCAAAATGAAGATGGGTTAAATCCTTTTCAACGACTTGGCCGGAGGGAGTAGGCGCGCCATCAATAATAAGATGGTGATGGCCTGTGCCTGGTTTAAGTGGGCCAGCTTTTTCAATTTTTAGTCCTGTAAGAGTAAATTTCGTCACAAATTTAGTGGCAACAGTCGCGCCATCTTTTGGCGATGAAAAACCAACTTTCGCCTCTGCTGGCAAAACTGCAGCTGCCCCAAAAGCAGAAAAATTTACAAATACTAACGTAATTAAACTACCTAAGATTAAAAAACTTTTCATATATTCTCCTATGAATGATTCATTGCAATTTGCACAAATGTTCGAACCATGACACCAGTGGCACCACGTTTTGGTGCATAATTAAGGCGATCTCCGCAATGCCAGCCAGTACCAGCAATGTCAAAATGCACCCAGGGAATTTCAGAATCTACAAATTGCTCTAAGAAGGCGGCGGCAGTTGCAGAGCCCGCACCCTTTCCTGAGCTCATATTTGAAAGATCTGCATAAGTCCCTTTCATATCTTTTGCATGAAAGTCGATGAGCGGCATTCGCCAGACCAGTTCTCCGGTTGTACTCGCGGCATCTTCAACTCTTTCAGCTAATTTATTATTACGTGTGAAAAAGCCTGTATGAATATTACCGAGAGCGACAACCATCGCGCCCGTCAGGGTGGCGATATCGCAAATCAAAGCAGGCTTCTGTTCGCAAGCATATACTAAAGCATCGTTTAGGATTAAGCGGCCTTCAGCATCGGTATTATTGATTTCAATGCTTTTGCCATTTCTTGCAATAACAATATCGCCGGGTTTATTCGCGGCTGGACCGGGCATATTCTCGGTTGTTGGAATAAGTCCAATCACATTTACTTTAAGCTTGAGTTTTGCGATTGCTAGCAAGCTAGCAATTACTGCCGCGCCCCCGCACATATCGTATTTCATCTCCTCCATACCAGAACTTGGCTTGATGCTAATTCCACCAGAGTCAAAGGTAAGTCCTTTGCCAACTAGGCAAATTGGCTTTTTAGAAGAGCTGGTCCCACTGTATTCCATGATGATGAACTTTGGCTCTTCAGAGCTTCCCAAAGAAACACTCAAAAACGAGCCCATTTTTTCAGACTTAATACGTGTTTTATCCCAGACACTTACTTTTAATTTAGTGCCCTTTGCAGCCTTAACAGCCTCATCAGCAAGATTTGTAGGTGTCATGCGATTGCCCGGACGATCTCCTAGCCAACGTGCGAAATTTTGGCACTCGGCCAAGATGGTCCCAAGTTCAATCCCCTTTGAAAAACTCTTAGATTTACCCGAGCAAACGATGAGAATTTTTTCAACGACAGTGCCATTTTCAGTCTTTTTCTTAAAGTCGGTAAAGCTATAATCACTTAGCAAAAAGCCTTCGCTAAGTGCTTGAGTGATGACATCGCCACTCAATGAGTTGTGTGGCAGTGAATCAAAGGCAAGTGCTGCTGTTTTTGCTTTTTGGCTTTTCAAGCTTCCAAGTGCACAAGCTGCCGCTTGACGCAAAATTTCGTGATCGAATTTTTTTTCTAAACCCAATCCGACGATCAATAGATGTTTTGCCCCGGACAATTGAGCATCTCTAAAAAAAACACACTCGTTGTCTGCGCCTGAAAAAGCACCTTGAGTAACAGCAGAGTCAACTTTGGCTTGAATTGCTTTGCTGACACCAGAGACACGAATTTGCGGCATTTCTTGTTTTTTTGAATTGGCTTTTTTCTTTTTTGTTTCGGCCAGCTTTGATGCAAAAACAATTAGCGTATCAACACCCAAATTTTCTAAGGAAGATTTTTTAATCTCTATTTTCACTTTTGCTGCACTCCTACTTTTGCTAACTTACAATGCGCTTAAAAACAAATTGCGTCACAAAAATTTAAAATTTGATAAATTCTTACAGGCCTTAAGGCCTAACACAAGCCCAACGTCCATAAAAGCAGTTATGCCGCTCCGACTCAAGTATTTTTCAAAGCTTCCCTTCGCATTTGCATCTTCTCCATCGTCGAACTCACGTTACTAGTTTTCTCCCAAGAAAATTTCTCGCTGGGTCTTTTTGTTGGTCTAGTTAGGGAGAGCAATCTAGCCCGGATATTTCATCAGATTTCTGTTGCAATCGCCGCTTCGCGAGTCTCGGCGCTTCGCTCCTGGCGTTTTTGAGACCTTTTCATTGCAACAACCTACCTTGAGGTTGCCTCACTCAAAGGTCTCTCAAGCGCCAGGCCAGTCTGCGAATCAACGATTTCACGACGAAACTGATGAAATATCCGGGCTAGGGGCAGCTGCGATTGCTTGCAGTTTTTCGGTTTCGTTCCCAGTTATCCGGCCTCAGCGTCCCTGAACTCAGCTTTTCCATATTTTCTTAACTAAAAAAAGAAAGAACCCAGAGTTCAGGGGATACTGGCTAAAAGAAAAGCTTTTTATCAGGATACTGGCCATTAGTCCGGTCAGAAAATGCTGATCCTTTTTAGTTCGAACTTTTTCGTCGCGATGGTTTTTTTTGCCCCTCATTTTGAGAAAACAGCCGATTAACAAGCCTGACTAGCCGCGACCTGGCCATTTTTTGATTTTATCAAACTACTCTGAAAATTTGCGACGCAGAAGTTACACCATATATTTTTTGCCGGACTACAAATAGTCTTTAAAGAAGGTATTTGATATGCCGAAGAGAAACCGCAGTCAAAGGTATAGAGAAAAACATTCTTCAATTGAGACAAAAGCGAATGAGAATATTTGGGTCTTTTAGAGCTGCTTCTTATGTCAACAAGGGGATTCAAAAGTGCTAATACCAATGGTAGTCGAACAAACTGGTCGTGGTGAGCGTAGTTATGATATTTATTCTCGTCTTTTAAAGGATAGAATTATTATGCTAGGAACCGCAATCAACGATGATGTTGCAAACATTGTCATCGCACAAATGCTTTTTCTCGAGGCCGATAATCCAGACAAAGACATTCAGCTTTACATCAACAGCCCGGGCGGGTCAGTGTCTTCGGGACTTGGAATTTACGATATCATGCAATTTGTGAAGTGTGACGTGGCTACCATTTGTATTGGATTGGCAGCCAGTATGGGATCCCTTCTCCTGGCCGCAGGAACAAAGGGCAAAAGATTTACTTTGCCTCACGCACGCGTGATGATTCATCAGCCACATATTATGGGTGGGTTGACCGGTCAAGCGAGTGATATCGAAATTCACGCGCGAGAAATGATCAACACAAAAAGAAGAATGACCGAAATATATGCCAATCACACCGGTAAAGATCATGCTCATCTAGACGAGCGCATGGATCGCGATCATTATATGAGTGCAAATGAGGCGGTAGATTTTGGAATCGTGGATCAGGTAATTAAATTTCGTAAAGGTACCGGCTCAGGAAATGCTTCGGGAGAAAAAGGAAAAGCTAATGAATAAAAAAGAGGTTGGCTCGGGTCTTTTACGATGTAGTTTTTGTGGCAAAAGCCAAAATGAAGTGAAGAAACTGATCGCAGGACCAGGTGTTTATATATGTGATGAGTGCATTGAACTTTGCAACGACATCATTGCGGAAGAGCGAGATCGAGAAGACCATAGCCGTCCGACGCTTAAAGTTCCAAAGCCAATCGACATCAAAGGGCATCTTGATGATTTCGTGATTGGTCAAGAGCGTGCGAAGAGAGCGCTTTCAGTTGCTGTTCACAATCACTATAAACGTGTTAATTCTTTGGGTGGCAAAAAAGATGATATCGAATTGCAAAAGAGCAATATTTTATTAATTGGCCCGACCGGCTCGGGCAAAACTTTACTTGCTCAAACAATTGCCAAAGTTCTTAATGTTCCATTTGCCATGGCTGATGCGACCACGCTTACAGAAGCCGGTTATGTTGGAGAAGACGTTGAAAACGTGGTTTTGAATTTGCTGCAGTCAGCAGATTATGATGTTGAAAAGTGTCAAAAGGGAGTAATTTACGTCGATGAAATCGATAAAATCACTCGCAAGTCTGAAAATCCAAGCATCACTCGCGATGTGAGTGGTGAGGGTGTTCAACAAGCCCTGCTTAAAATATTAGAAGGTACTGTGGCAAATCTTCCGCCCAAAGGGGGCAGAAAGCACCCTCAGCAAGAGTTCATTCAGGTCGACACGACTAATATCTTGTTTATTGTTGGCGGGGCTTTTGTTGGGCTAGATAAGGTTGTTGAAAATCGTAGATCAAATAAGGCACTTGGAATCACCGCCGATATTAAAACCACGTCAGAAAAAGCGAAGGACATCAATGTTCTGCAATATACTGAGCCAGACGATCTGGTTAAGTATGGACTAATACCAGAGTTTATCGGTCGATTACCAGTCGTGGCAGTATTAGACCCGCTTGAAGAACAAGCCCTTATTGATATATTAGTGAAGCCAAAAAATGCTTTAACCAAGCAATATCAAAAACTTTTTGGTTATGAAAAAGTTGAACTCAAGTTTACTGAGGGCGCCTTGAAAGCCGTTGCGAAACAAGCCTTGATTCGCAAGACCGGGGCGCGTGGATTGAGGGGCGTGTTAGAAAGTTCAATGATGGATATAATGTTCGAAATTCCTTCCAAACTGAACGTGAAAGAGGTTATCATCGATGAAGAGGTGGTGAACCTTCATGTTAAGCCGAAGATGGTTTATCGAACTGAGAAAGAGATGGCTGATCTCGAGAGCAGTTCAACCAAAAAGGACTCAGCTGAGAGCGCATAAGGTTAAATAAATTATCTCATGTGAGCTTAAAAGAGCCTTTTAAATATTTTTGGCCTACTTAGTGAAAGACACTACCCGGATCGTAGCTGAACGGGTCTAATAAGAGTCTTAACAAGTGTAATAACTTGAACTAAGGAGGCGCCATGAGTGATAGCCCAAATAAAAACAAACTGCCACTACTACCATTGAGGGATCTCATCATATTTCCACATATGATGATGCCGCTGTTTGTTGGTCGAGAAAAAAGTATAAATGCTCTTGAAGACGCAATGAGCAAGCAGACCGATATTGTTTTGGCGGCCCAGCGAGACGCCAAGACCAATAATCCAGAGCAAGCTGACATTTACGAGGTCGGAACAGTCGGAACCATTATTCAATTATTGAGGCTTCCGGACGGGACAGTCAAAGTTCTGGTTGAAGGTAAGCGTCGTGTGCGAATCGAAAGGTTCATTTCAAGTGATGCCTTTTTTATGGTTGAAGTGAGTGAGCTCAGTGAAAAAACTGAGCATGTACTTGAGACTCAGGCCTTAATGCGCTCAGTGAAAACAACTTTTGAAACTTATGTGAAGCTGAACAAGAGAATTCCACCCGAGATTCTCATGAGAGTATCAACGATTGAATCTGCGGGCGAACTTGCAGATATCATAGTCGCTCAACTCAATCTAAAATTAGAAGACAAACAAAAGATTTTAGAAATCAATGATCCAGGTAAGCGGCTTGAGCAGCTGCTCAATATGATGACTGGCGAAATTGAAATCCTCGAAGTTGAGAAAAAAATTCGCACACGTGTGAAAAAGCAAATGGAGCGCTCACAAAAAGAATACTATTTGAATGAGCAAATGCAGGCAATTCAAAAAGAACTAGGTGAGAAAGACGATTACCAAGCTGAATTGGCTGATCTTGAAGAGGCTACAAAAAAGAAAAAGATGAGCGAAGATGCTCGTGAAAAAACTCTCAAAGAAGTTAAAAAACTAAAAATGATGTCGCCCATGAGCGCAGAGGCGACTGTAGTCCGAAATTATATTGATTGGATGTTGGGTCTGCCTTGGCAAGAATACTCAGAAGAAAAACATGATCTCGTATTAGCTGAGAAGATTTTAGATGAAGACCACTGGGGCCTTGAAAAGGTGAAAGAGCGAATTCTTGAGCACCTTGCGGTGCAGAGTATTACGACTGAACTTCGTGGGCCGATTTTGTGTTTAGTGGGACCTCCAGGCGTAGGTAAAACCTCGCTCGCGAGATCGATAGCCAAGTCACTCAATCGAAGTTTTGCTCGCATTTCATTGGGCGGCGTGAGAGACGAAGCTGAAATTCGCGGTCACCGTAAAACCTATGTAGGGGCAATGCCTGGTAAAATTTTGCAGGCACTTCGTAAGAACGATACCGGTAATCCTTTATTGTTGCTTGATGAAATCGACAAGATGAGCCAAGACTTCAGAGGCGATCCATCGTCAGCCTTACTTGAGGTTCTCGACCCTGAACAGAACAATACATTTCAAGATCATTATCTCGAAGTGGATTACGATCTCTC
This sequence comes from Bdellovibrionales bacterium, assembly GCA_043784965.1. Taxonomy (GTDB): domain Bacteria; phylum Bdellovibrionota; class Bdellovibrionia; order Bdellovibrionales; family JAMPXM01; genus JAYTQQ01. Next base: position 13,118 of record JAYVXS010000093.1, on the reverse strand, counting down.
AAAAGTGATGTTTATTACGACCGCAAATTCTCTCTATACGATTCCTCGTCCATTGCTTGATCGTATGGAAATTATTTCTTTGGATGGTTATACTGAGTCCGAAAAGTTTCATATAGCAAAAAAATATTTAGTTCCAAAGCAACTTAAGATGCATGGGCTAAAAGATTTAAAAGTGACCTTTGCGGACCTAGCTTTGAAACATCTAATTCGCTTTTATACTCTCGAGGCAGGAGTGAGAAGTTTAGAGCGACAAATCGCCACTAGTTGTCGTAAAGTCGCTAAGATTTTAATTCGCGACCAAGCGATTCACGATGCCAAATCGAAGTCTACGAAAGAAAAGATACCAGGCTTGGGTATACGCTTGACGGCACGAGCCTTTCAAGTGACACCGAAAAAACTTATTGAGATGTTGGGCGGCCATAAATACAAGCATGGCAAAATTGAAGAGCAAAATGAAATTGGTCTTACCAACGGTATGGCTTATACCGAGGTCGGCGGCGATTTACTTGTGGTTGAGGCGGCAGTTGTTCCAGGTCGTGGCAAATTCACCATTACTGGTCAATTGGGCGACGTTATGAAAGAGTCCTGCTCAGCGGCGATGAGTTATGTTAGATCCCGCGGTCCACTTTTTGGTCTCGATAAAGATTTTTTTGCAAATGTGGATGTGCATATTCACGTTCCTGAGGGTGCGGTTCCTAAAGATGGTCCATCAGCGGGTTGTGCACTGGTGACGAGTATCGTTTCGGCCATTACCAAAATTGCGGTGAAGAGAACCGTGGCGATGACTGGTGAAATTACTCTTCGCGGCCGCGTTCTACCGATTGGTGGACTCAAAGAGAAAATTCTCTCTGCACATCGAGGCGGAATTAAAACTATTATTTGCCCAAAAGAGAACGAGAAGGACTTGAAGGACATACCAAAAGAAGTCTTAAAAGATCTCAAGATTTTATTGGTTGATCATGTTGATCAGGTTTTAGTTAATGCCATGGATATTAAAAATGGCAAAGAGCTCTTTAAAGAAAAGGGCGAACGGGGACTTGGAATCCGGGCCCAATATTCAGGCCTGGTTGCTCAACATCATTGAAACCAATTTTAAAGGGGCTCATTCGGAGCTCCTTTAAGGTCTGCTCATTTTTATAACTTGGTCGTTTCTTTTTCTAATTGGTATTATGTGGAAGAGTTCGAGCCCAGGGGCTGTGATACTGGCAAACTGATTTCGGATTCAGTGCCAAAAATTAGTCTATACAAACTCATCCACCAATAACTGAGACAGAAACAGAAAAGCCGCAATCAGACGCTACTGCCATCAAGCTGATCTTCATGGCTGCACCAACGAAAAGAGGACAGGGGCGTGGACTTCAGAATCCTCTCGACTCTTTGCGGCATTTGCGGCTCATTCATTGCCTCATCCTATCTCGCGACTAATCATTAGAAAATTCCTTTGAAATTTCAGTTAGTTTAAGAAACTTCTACTTTTTCAGAAATTTTGTTAGACCTTTCGCTGAAAATTGAGTCAAATAGCTTTCTAAATTTCTGAAATTACCTGAAATTTCTTGGCATAGAAATATTTCAAAAAATAGTCAGTTAATTTTTAAGGACCAAGATGCAAAAGGCAACTCTACATTCTGAATCGCCAAACTCACTAGTTGAGCTCGGCAAACTTCACTATGAGCGCTGTGATTTTGCCTCTTCTATTGAAAAATATAGTTCGGCCGCAGAAATTTACTTTCGGCAAAAAAACTTTCATGGCTATCTTGAATGTCAAAATCGTTTGCTTCGAATGTATGCGGAGCAAGAAGATGTCGAAAATATTCGGGTCCTCAAAGAGAAGCTTCAAGATCTAGTTTTAAAAGAGGGTTTTGAGCTAAACGCTAAAACTTATTATACGTTGGGAATTTGTGCCTCCTACAAAGCTCAATTTGATGTTGCCCTAGATTACTTTAAAAAGTCCCTAACTATTGCTCTGGCAAATGATGAAAAGACAGATATTTGCTATGCCATCAATGGTCTTGCAATTACCTACTATAGTTTGGATCGCTTGCCTGAGGCTCTTAAAGAAATCTATAATCTTCAAGTTTTTGATCAAATAATACCCATGGTTGAGCTGCGTCTTTCTAGTCAGATGCTCAATGCTCATATCTTACGCAAGATGAAAAAATTTGATCAAGCCATTGAAATTTTGTGGGAATGTTATGTGACTCTCAGAGAAGCTAAAAATATGTTTAGCTATCTTTGTCTCCTGTACGGCATGGGTCTGACCTACAAAGAAGCCGGAGAAAACGATCTCGCCCGAATGTATTTGCAGCTAGCAAAAAAATCAGTTGATCCGGTGAATCTTAAGATTTTACATCGGCAAATTGAGAATCAATTGAAAGATATGGGTCTAGCATCAAAAGAAGATTTTGATTTGGTATTTGATTCAACAAATAATTCTGTGGTTGAAAAGAAAAAGGGCCGCGTTGACTTCAAAAATCAATTTATCTTGCTTGATATGCTCCGACTTTTTATGAAAACGCCGGGTACGATCTATCCAAAAGAAGCTTTGGTAAAACAAATTTGGAAGCAAGATTATAACCCAAGTGTTCACGACAATAAAATTTATGTGACGATTAAAAGATTGCGAAAATTAATTGAACCTGACTTTGATAAACCGAAGTACATATTTAGAGCCAAGAATGGCTACTATTTAAGCAAAACAACTCGAATTTACCTTAGTCAGTAGTTTTTTCTGGGGGGAAGAAATGTTGAAGAGATTTAAGTTTGCAGCCGTGAGTCTGATATTGGGATTGTCTATGCAGGGGCAGGCATCGAATCCAATCGGGGACGCGACTGTTATGTCAGATTGCGTGGTGATGGTATTTAATGAGTTTGGACATGAGGTGCCCTTTCCTAAAGGAGCTATCGTGACGTTTCCTTGGGATATCATAGAGGGTTATTGGAGCGCTCTTATTCGTGAAATTCCTGGAATGTTTTCATTTAGAATAGATTCTTCGGATCCATCGCAAAGAAAACTTAAAATCATTTATTTTGATCAGTCACGTACTCGAATTATAGCTGAAGGCATTGGCCTAATTGACAATGAAGAAAAAAATGTGCGTGGCAATTTAGAGGGTCCAAATGTGAGTGTCGCAGTCGTAGTTACGGCTTATAAACTTAAAGACTCTGGTTTCGAAAGAATTGAATTGGTAACCAGTATTCGCCTTAAGGGTCCATCTGGTAAACTAGATGGCAATACCTATGTTATTCGCAAGCTCTATCGCTAAAAATTGATTTGAATTTTGTCAAAGCCTTGAATATTTCAAGGCTTTGTTCACTCCATTGAATATAGATTTTATATAATTGAAATATATCACGAAAAATCTTATTTACAGGACGGGATAAAAGCCTTATAGATTAATGTCTTCATTTACCGACTAGGGGGTTAGCTCAGTTGGTAGAGCGTCACCCTTACAAGGTGAATGTCGCAGGTTCGACCCCTGTACCCCCTACCATTTAACAAGCTGTTCGAACCATCGACAGCAGTTTTAAAATCAGAAAAATTGGATTGAGTTAGTGAGATAGTACCGCCCGCTCGGCGGCTATATTTGGGAAGTGGTCGTGAAGTAAAAAAGGGCCCAGCAGATTTCTCCGCCAGGCCCTGAAAACGACTTTCAACTTCAGACTTAGGAATCCCCTCAAGCTTCGACGCAGGTTCAAACTCATTTTTAAAATGGTGATCGCCCACATGATAGTGAATGACGATCCCTGTAGTTGAAACTTCAACTTTTTGGATGAGTTTTCTACAAATCGAGGCTTGGATATTGGGGTCCGTGGTCTTTGTTGCCAATTGCTTTAAATCTTTCGTGAATTGTTCAAATGCCTCCACACTTAAGGGGGATTCGTAATTCACATTATCGGCCTTAATTTCCGAGAGTTTCATTTCATATTCCTCCTTTGATTTTTGAATCCTTAAAATCTGATCAAAAAAGATATTGGCATTGATCCCCTTCGGAAGCTCTGTGATCCTTTCAGTTGTGGCTTCAAGTTGATTTTGCAATGAGGTGATCTTTGCCTGTGCTTGTTCAACTTCAGCTTTCAGAGAAAATGTCTTAGCATGAGCTTTCGCCTCCTCGAAAATCACCTGCCGATATTTTTGGTCGTTTAAAAGCATTTTGAGATCGTCCCAAACCGCGGGTTCAAGCAATTTTGCCTGCACTCGATGGGGCTCACACGAAAAAACCTTCTTTGAAAGGCAACTCTGCGATTTTGTTGCCCAAGAATGCTCGTAGTATCCAACCTTTCCACCGTTACCGTGAGCGGACTTTCCTGACATTCTGTCTCCGCAGGTCTTGCATAAAACAAGGCCTGAAAGCAGATACGGATAGCGATTGGGCGCAGGTGATTTCTTACGGCTCTTATTTGTACGTACTTAATCATTTTGATGAACTGACGCTCTATCTTGAGAATCCATTTTTGAAATACACCAACAACGGCTCGGAGCGAGGACTGCGAATCGAGAAATGCTTTCTGTCGAGTTCGAAGTTTACAAAAACAAAAGACGGCCGTGCTGTGACAGATATTTTGCGCACCATCAATGCGACCTGCACCGCCGCCTGTGACTCTTCAAGAGCCCAGTTAGGCAGGCATTGGGATCGAAAATTGACCTTTGCAGAATGACTGGGAGGATCGACCAAAAAGTGAAGTCACAGCAAAAAGCTTTTGCCGTTAGGCCTTGTAAGCCTTGCGATGAGAACCAAAACACATAGCCTCTAAAAAAAGTCGCAAAATCCCAAGCATTTTTCACTTTGAAGTAATTTAAATTATTCTGCAAGGCTGCAAAATTATTTATTTTTATGCTAAAATTCGAATTTGGAGAGGGACAGGCTCGAAGTTTCAGATTTGAGTTGAACAAAGGCCGGCTTGTCATTGCTGGTAAATGTTCTCAATCCCAGTGTCTGAATGTATTCGATAAACTGAATGTTGCCGGCTTCATTTTGTTGAAGCGTTGCCGAATTTTGAAATAAACCACTCATTTTCGCAGTAACTTTCTTGCTACTCTTTGCTTTCTTGTTTTTGTTCTTTTAGAACTTAGGCGGAGCTTTGGAAGCCTTCCGATTCTCGGGTCTGATTTCATGACAAGCAGACAAATTTCAAACGCAGCTGTTTCGAATTCAAGTTCATTCTCAGGGAGATTCAACCAAGCACTGAACCCTTGCTTGCCCTTGGTCTGAAACATCTCAATTGGTCGTAGGCTGTGAAATTTTTCACTGAATGAATTGGCTGCTTGATCTGCCAGCGCTATCCAAATGCCGTTATCTCGAGAAGTTTTAGGGTCGTCTTTTCGTCGCAATATGAAAATGATTTTGCTGTCGAGGTAAATGGCATGGCAGCCAAACATCGCTTTTAGTTGCAGTCTTTCTGCGTCGAAGTGATTTGCAAGCTCTTCCCAAACAAACAAAAATGCAACGGAGTTCAAATTTTTCAAAGATACCGGTTTCATTTCGCTGACCCAAAGACAAATTTCAAAAAGTTCATAAGAAAACCTCAGGATGATTAAGTAGAGGTTAGTCTATTTCAAATATTTTCTTCTTACCGCGATGCCCTGAAATCAGTTCGAACGAAGACTTTGATTTTTTGAAAAACTTTGCCAGAAGTTCGACGACCAGTTTATTTGCACGTCCTTCTGATGGCGGAGCATTAACCTTGACCAAATAGGAGCCGTTGACCTTTTCAACCGATTCTTTTCTAGAGTTTGGTTTGACCGTGACACTTATTTTCATTTAGGCTTCACCTTATGAGCAATTTTCAAAAGCGGCTAGTTTCATTTAAGCAAAGCGGTACGGCGTCAAAGTTAAGCTGGTGTTTCTTGTTTTTTTTCTCACTTTCAGGCTTTGCATCTACAAAAGACAATACTCAAAATCTAACCCGAGAAATTTTAAAAAATGGCCAGGCCTACTCAAACCTCAAGGAGCTGGTTGCAGGTGGTTCGCGATTGAGCGGTTCCACGGGTGCGGCGCGAGCTGTAGAGTGGGCTAAAAAAAAACTAGAGTCCTATGGATTCGATAAGGTTTGGTTACAAGAAGTGATGGTTCCACATTGGGAGCGAGGTAATAAAGAAGAAGCAATCATGACCGCAGGTGCTACGGGCCCTCTTCATATTGCGGCTCTTGGCAATAGCATTGGGACCCTAAAAACTGGAATTGAAGCCGAAGTGGTTCAAGTAAAGAGTCTCGATGAGGCCAAAGCAAAAGGCGATACTTTAAAAGGTAAAATTGTTTTTTTCAATGGTGCAATGGATCCTAGCTTGCTGGATACCTTCGAGGCCTATGGTCAGAGCGTTTCACAGCGAGTCGGTGGTGCCGATCAAGCTGCAAAATTTGGTGCGCTCGCCGTATTGGTTCGTTCAATGACGCTGAATCATGATTTGCATCCGCACACGGGAGTGATGTTTTACAAAGACGCGCCTCAAAAAATTCCGGCGGCGGCAATTGCAACGGCAGATGCCGATCGGCTTTCCGAACTTTTGAAAACAAAAAAAATTCGCATTCGAATTAAATTGAGCGCGAAAAATCTAGAGCCTGTCAAATCTTATAATGTGATCGGCGAAATGACCGGGAGTGAGTTTCCGAAAGAATTTATTATCGTGGCTGGACATCTCGATAGTTGGGATCTCGGACCAGGCGCGCACGATGACGGAGCCGGAGTCGTTCAAAGCATTGAAGTTTTGCGGGCAATGAAGGCTTTGAAAATGAAGCCAAAGCGTACTTTACGTACGGTTTTATTTATGGCTGAAGAATTTGGTGGAAGCGGCGGAGTTGAATATGCAAAGCAGGCAGCGTTAAAGAGTGAGAAGCATATAGCAGCTCTTGAGTCGGATCGAGGTGGTTTTGCACCGAGAGGTTTTGCAACAAATGTAGATGAAAAAACTCTCAAAAAGATTGAAAGCTGGCATGAGTACTTTAAGCCACTCAATGCCAATCTAATTGAGAAAGGTGGCGGAGGCTCAGATATCGAGCCGCTTCATGCGACCGGAACCGCCCAGTTTGGGCTTATACCAGATTCTTCACGGTATTTTGACCATCACCACGCCGTAAGCGATACGATGGATGCCGTTAATGCACACGAACTACACTTGAGTGCCGCTGCGATGGCAGTACTCATTTACTTAATATCTGATGAGGGCCTTTAGCAATTAACACCGCCGAACTCGCGTAAAAGGAAGTGATCATGAAGCATCCGCCAGTAAACTATAGCGACTACCTTAGGATCAATGAGCTCCTGAGCCAACAAAATTTGCGTTCAGTTGAATTGGGAAAGCCCGCCCATGACGAATTATTGTTCATTACTGTTCATCAAACATATGAATTGTGGTTTAAGCAAATGTTGTTCGAGTTGGACTCCGCACTTGATATTTTCTCACAAAATAAAATTGAGGAGCGACAGCTTAGCACCGTTGTGCATCGTTTAGCGCGCGTCAACGAGATCATGCGACTATTGATCGATCAAGTTACTGTAATTGAGACCATGACGCCTCTCGATTTTCTCGACTTCAGAGATATGCTCTACCCTGCCAGTGGATTTCAAAGTTTGCAGTTTCGCTTATTTGAAAACAAATTGGGTCTCAAGTCAGAAATGAGGCATACATATAATTCTCAAGCCTATCACAGTTACGTCGACAAACCTGATGCTGACAAAATGTTAGCTGCTGAAAAGGCCCCATCGCTTTTTGAATTAATAGATAAATGGCTGGCGCGAACGCCATTTCTTGAGGACAAGCATTTTAAATTTTGGGACCTTTACCGAGATGCTGTTCTCAAAATGTATGAACGTGATCGTGAGATCGTTCGCGACAATGCACGGCTTTCAACTGAGGATCGCGAAAAAAATATTGCCAATATTGATGAGGCGGCTAAACAGTTTCATGCTTTATTTGATGAGAATGAATTTGAGAAATTACGAGAGACCGGTCAATTTCGCCTATCTTATCTGGCAATTCATGCGGCGCTCTTAATTAGCCTCTATCGTGATGAGCCGGTCCTGCATTTGCCGTATCAGGTCTTGTTTCAGTTAGCAGAGCTCGACGAGCGGATGACCATGTGGCGCTATCGACATGCACTTATGGCCCAGAGAATGTTAGGATCAAAAATTGGTACAGGTGGTTCGAGCGGTCATAAATATTTAAAGGCTGCGACTGAGCGCCACCGTATTTTTGCCGATTTATTTAATTTAACGACCTTCTTTATTCCGCGATCAGAATTGCCAGAGCTTCCGGATAGCCTAAAAAAGCGCATGGGTTTTCAAACCTAGCTTTCAAACCTAGCCCGGATATTTCATCAGATTTCTGTTTCAATCGTCGCTTCGCTAGTCTGGGCGCTTCGCTCCTGGCGTTTTCGAGACCTTTTCATTGCGACAACCTGCTTTGAGGTTGCCTCACTCAAAGGTCACTCAAAGGTCACTCAAGCGCCAGGCCAGTCTGCGAATCAGCGATTTCACGACGAAACTGATGAAATATCCGGGCTAGGTGAGTTTTTGACAATCCCTTATTTTGGCGGCGCTAACGAGATCTATTTGAGACTCTTCATATCAATGACAAATCGATAGTGAACATCACCCATTAGCATACGATCGTAAGCCTTATTAATATTCTCGATTGGAAGCAACTCAATATCAGACATAATATTTTTCTCAGCGCAAAAGTCGAGCATCTCTTGTGTTTCTTTTATTCCGCCAATGAGCGAACCGGCAAGACTACGTCTTCGACCAATTAGTGAAAAAGATTGAATTTCACTTGGCTTTGGTGGAGCTCCCAAAAGTACCATTGTCCCATTAATATTGAGCAGAGCTAAAAACTTATTATAGTCATGCTGAGCCGAAATTGTGTTCAATATCAAATCAAAGTAGTTAGCATATGTCTTAAAGATATTCTCATTCTTAGTATTGGCAAATTTATGCGCGCCAAGTCTTTTGGCATCCTTTTCTTTAGACTCTGAAGTTGAAAGCATGGTGACTTCAGCGCCCATCGCAGCAGCAAATTTGACAGCCATATGACCAAGACCGCCGAGTCCCACAACGCCAATACGATCGCCCTTTTTAACTTTCCAGTGTTTAAGCGGCGAATAGGTAGTAATACCTGCACAAAGTAATGGGGCCACTCTAGCAAGATCAAGACTTGGCGAGACTTTCAATACAAAGTTCTGCTCCGTAACAATTTGTGATGAGTATCCACCATAAGTAGGTGTCGACATATTTTTTTCAGGACTATTATAGCTGAATACCGTAGCGATATCGCAAAACTGCTCGAGATGTTGCTTACAGCTTGGACAAGCTCGGCAAGAATCAACCATACAGCCAACGCCTGCTAAATCACCGACTTTAAATTTTGTGACCGACGCTCCAACGCGAACAACATGACCAACTATTTCATGGCCAGGTACCATCGGATAATTTGCGCCGCCCCATTCGTTTCGAACCGAGTGAATATCTGAGTGACATACTCCGCAAAAATCAATGTCAATGAGTACATCATTTGGGCCAACTTCGCGGCGCTTAAACTCAAATGGCACGAGTGGTGTCGTATCGCTTTGGGCAGCATATCCTTTTACATTTATCATATTTTATTAATCCCTGAATTTTTTAGTAGGCTATGTGCAGATTCAACAACTGCTTGCGAATCCAATTTGTGCTTCTTATAAAGATCGCGTGCCGAATAAGCGCTTTGGCCGAACTGATCTTCTATAGCAAGTGATTGCAGACTAAAATTTTCTTTAGAAAGCTTTAGTGCGTGGCAAAGCATTTGCCCCATTCCACCCAGAGAACGATGCTCTTCTAAAGTAATTAGTAGGGCCGGACTTGTAAGATTTGTTCGCGTTTGAGCAAGGGCGATCTTGATTGTGTTTAGATTGACGCGATTAATTATCGCTGGATTCACCACAACCGTGCCAATTTGTTTCTCACTAAGTATTTGTGCGGCCTCCAAAGCCTCACTTAACAGTGAGCCCGCAGCAACAACACAGACTGATTTTGAAAAGTTTTTACTATTATCAAAAATAATTTGCGACGTTCCAAGCTGATAACTTACGCTTTCTGCAACAAAACTCTTAACAAAATTTTCTCTGCCGAGAAAAAATATTCTAGTTGGTGGCACCTCACCCTTTCTTCTGGATTTTGCAAAATCTTCGATAGCTTGTCCGACTAAACTTTCGGCCTCTCGGCTTGAGGTTAGAGCATAAACTTCGACATGCGGAATAGACGAAACCTGTGCAAAGAAGCTGAGAGCTTGATGAGAGGCTCCATCGGCGGCATCTTGAAAGCCGGTGTGAGAAAAAATTGCGATGATCGGAGCCTTTGAAAGACTTGCCATGGTGATTGGCAGGGCTCCCTTCGTTACACCAAACTGCGCAAAGGTATCTACAATCGGAATAAAACCTGTAAGTGAAAGTCCAATCGCCGCACTGATCATATTCGCCTCAGCAACACCTACATCAAGAGCTGAATCAGGAAACTCTTTGTGAAAATCAGCAACGCCGGTTGAGCCTTGCAGATCTGCAGAAACTGAAATGACCGGTAGCCCGGCTTTACGTTTGTTTGTGAGTGCTTTAGCAACTCCCACCTGAATTTTTTCACTTGAATCTACCTCTGTACCAAAATATTCAGCACGCGGAAATTGAAATGCCAATGGTTTTTTAAAATTCTTTTCAGAGATTTTCAATTCTTCTGCCCAGGCCAAAAACTCTTTTGGCACTTCGCCACCCTCATAAATTTCAGACAAAAAGGCGCCAAGCTCCTCAGCCTTCTTGAGAGAAAATCCATGTCCGCCACTGTTTGAATTTTCAGATTTTTTATTGCCCTTACCTTTAATAGTTCGAGCGTGAATGAAGATCGGCTGGCTTGAATCCATTTTGACCTGATTGATTGCCTCTTCAATGCTTGCCATGCATGCCTGTATATGATGGCCGTCCTCAAGAAACATGACCTGCCATCCGAGACTCTTAAGCGAAGCAAAAGTCGGCTCCATTGAAAATGCATCACTTTCAATGCGACCAGAAAGTTTGGTTCGATTGTCACTAACAATACAAATGAAGGGACCAAGTTTCCCGCGACGAGCAAGTCCTGGAATGGCCGCGAGCGCCTCCTTAGCCTCGCCTTCCATCGCACCACCATCGGAGAGCGCACAGATCGTAACGCGCTTTTTACCCATTAGCGCATCGCCCATAGCTAGGCCCTGAGCCTGGGGCAGTCCCGACCCGAGAGGGCCATTACTAACAAGAACTCCTTGAGGAAATAAATGTGCTTCGCCGTGTCCTGTGAGCGGACTCTCAATTGAACGAAATTTTTTAAGTGAGTCAAAATTAAGATCGGCCATTTTATAATTAGCTTTAAGGGCATATAGTCCGTTTTCGCAATGACCGGCATCATTCACAAAATGAAAGGCCTCGAACCAATCCTGGTTATATTTCTGCGAAAAATAGTCCATTAGGCCATGCGTTGCAGACATAAGTTCGGCAAATGCAGCCGGCCCACCGTAATGACTTGCGGCGCCTGCGATTTGTGCTCCCATATCCATAAGTGCAAGCAGCGCCCGCGTTGCTTTTGGGTCGGCAAGCCAAACACTCTCCCCAGACTGCACATGCACGCGCACCGCAAATTGCGGTGGTGTGCGTGGAAACTTTGCAAGTTGGCATTTGATTTCTAATGGTTTCAGATTATTTTGCATGAGGACCTCGTGGGTGAAGGTTCGGAGCCTAAAGTAAAATTGAGATGAGTCTTGCGTCAAGAATTTCCACTTGCTGCACTTAGGCCTTTGGCACTATTATCTATAAATGGATCTCAAATCAATTCCAAAAGTCGAATTACATCGTCATCTTGAACTTTCTTTCAGACACTCCACCGTCCGCGAGCTCGCTCGTGAACATGGCATTGAAGTGCCCGAGGCTGAAAAAGATTTTAAAGCAAAATTCTTAGTCACCGAACCCATGAAAGATTTGGGCGCGGTATTAAATAAATTCTTAACCACTCAGAAAATTTTGAGTAGTGAAGAGATTTTAACTCGAATCACTCGTGAGGCCATTGAGGATGCCGTAGGCGAAGGCATTAAAATTTTAGAACTTCGTTATGCACCCACTTTTATTCAAGGTGGCCACGAACATTTGAGTTTCGAAAAAATTCACGCGGCGATTGTTAAGGGCGTTAGTCAGTGCGCTAAGCTACCGATCGCAGTTGGACTTATCGCGACAATCCAGCGCATTTTGAGTGTCAAACATGCTGAAAATGTAATTGATTTCGTGATTGATCACAAAAATACATTTATCGGTGTCGATCTTGCCGATAATGAAGTGGGCTTCGACTCTGGTCCATTTGCAACAGTTTTTTTGCGCGCAAAGAAAGCTGGATTGAATGTTAGCATTCATGCGGGCGAGGCACCAGCTGCGACCGCTGGTCAATCAGTAATTGATGCGGTTGAAAAACTCGGTGCCACCCGCATTGGTCACGGACTGCAAATAGTGCATGAACCGCGGGCCATTGAATTTGTGAAAAAAAATAACATCGTTCTCGAGCTCTGTCCAACCAGCAACTATTTAACGAACGCGATTCCACGATTGAGTGAGCATCCATTTCGCCGACTAATGGAGCAAGGAGTATTGACGACTCTTAACTCTGACGATCCCGGCATTTTTGATATTGATTTAGTAAATGAATATAAAGTCATGAGTGAGCTTCACAAATTCACTGAAAATGAATTTACTCAACTAAATGATATTGCCGCTACGGCGAGTTTCATTCCACTTGCCGCCAAACAGAAAGTTTGGCCTCGCAAAATTAACTAAGGGCCCATTACATTACTGATAGATTGAGATCCTGGGATTTTAAGGCCGTCATGCCAAAAACAGACTAACAGAAACTGAATCGGTAACCGAGGGGGCTAACAGATTTCTGTTTCTCCGCTCCCTGAAACCTGATTTGCACCAACAATGAAAAGAGCCTGGTTAAGCTTATGGCACGCGATATTCCTTTAGGATTTTGCCATTTGCAATTTCACTCACTTTTTGGGCCAAGGCCTTAATGTCTTGCGGATCATGGGTGATTAGAATCGTCGGAATTTTTTTTAATTGAATTACTTTTTTTACAAGTTCCCGAGCTTC
>JAYVXS010000092.1:0-19522 GCA_043784965.1 Bdellovibrionales bacterium | reverse complement strand
CAAATTAAATAACTTGAAAACAGAAAAAAACTCAGCTAAGACTGAAGACCTTAAGCAAACTTGCTAAGTCAATACGACAACAAGCCTGAAACTTTCCGTACTTGAAAAACATCACGTGAGCATTCTGTTAAGAAACTTTTAATCGCTTCAATCCATCAGTGATAAGCAGTCTCATTAGAACCTGATAGGGAACACCTTTTTTTCCGGCGACGGCTTTAAGCTCACTCAAAAGATCCTCCTCAAGAGCGATACTTGTAGGCTTTCGGCGAGCCCCTTTGAGACGACTCATTCCCGCAATAATTTCCTTCGCATCGAATTCGATAAGGTCATAACTTTTCAAGCGCTTTACGGACTTCTTCATATAATTTCCTCTCTTTACGGCTGGCATCTCTTCCGCTGATGGGTCGACTCGCCCATCACGCAAAGTAAATACAACCGAGATCATTCGTCCATCTGATGAAGGCCCAACAAGGTTAAGTCTTTCTTCATCAACAGGCGGCGATATTTGGCGGCCCAGTGGCACCGCAAGTTTCAGTTCAAAAACTGACTCAATCTCGTCGGGACTGACGTCATGTTTATTCAGGCTCTTATTGAGATTTCCTCGATCCCATTCAAATTCAAAGAGATCACTTTGTAGGTACCAATATGCAAGCCAGAGGATAAACTTAAATTGAGCCATCTTTAGACACTATAGTACACTATACTAATTTTAGCAAGGACTTGATTAAGCACTCGTGGTTCGACTACCGAGGCGTGGTCCGCCTTCAGCAACCTGCAATTGTCTTCTAGAGCACATATTTTTGATTTGAGAGTGTCAGGTTCGGATGAAAATTGGTAGCGGGGAAGGGACTTGAACCCCCGACCCGCGGATTATGATTCCGCTGCTCTAACCAGCTGAGCTACCCCGCCACTTAAAAAAGAGCTTTGGATACTAGGCGGAGCTAGAATTTCTGTCAACTTTCTTAAGAAATTAAATTTACATCACCGTGAAACCGAGTCATTTAACCACTCCGAGTCCATTTATTGAGCTTGAAATTCTGTTTTTTTGGCCTTGCGGCTTAGTTCATAAATCTCCGTTTGAGACAACTCGGTCTCAAACGGAGACAGTGCTCGTGGTCTAATTAAATGATAGGCAGTATTTGAATTATTTTAAGTAAACTAGGGCATTTTTATCGGCAATTTATTAAACAGTCTGATTTTTTAAAAATCACATCGTTTTCGAGTATTTAAGCTTCATTTATTGGAGTAAAATAAGTCTATAACCAACCAGGAGAATTAGATATGCTTGAGTTTACTCCCACTAAAAAGCTGATGTTTGGAGTCCTTTGCGGCATCTGCATTTTTGCATTTCAAAACTGCGGACAGGGTGGGATGGAGGCCGTAAACAATTCACAATCGGCTTCTTCAATACCGGTTGTAACTGCTACATCACCGAGAGTGATTTCTGCAGACAGGGTGTTAAATACAAATAGTCAGCTGAATTTCTCAGTTACCAATTTACCTGCCGGCGCAGCGCTGAATTGGTCTCATAAATTTAACGATACCTCTTTGTGTTCGGTAAATCCTTCAGCCTCACAAATGCAATATTCTTTAACTTGTAGTTTCACTGGAATTCTAGCTGTCAGCGTCTTTGTTAATGCTCCAAAGGCCCCAACTTTTGCTCAATCGGGCTTTTTCGTGAATTATGTGGCGCCAACTCCGACCCCTCCTCCGGGTCCGACTCCAATACCGACGCCAACCCCAATTCCAACTCCGATACCTACTCCCGATCCGACGGCGTTGGCCGAGGGTAGAGCATTGTACGCCCTACATTGTGAACGCTGCCATGGTCCGGTTCAGCAATCCAATGAGAGATTTACCGGATATTTTGGGACTAATTACGCCATTGATCACAATATTGGCGGCATGGCAATATTTTCGTTCCTGACACATGATCAGAGAGTCAGTATTGGACTTGCTCTTAGTAATTAGATTTTCAGCTCATCACGATTAGTTATCACTTTAGAAATTAGGCCGAATTCTTTGGCTTGGTTTGGCGTCATCCAATGATCGCGATCGAGCGCTTTTTTAATGACATCTGTTTTATTGCCAGTTTCTTTGGCGTAAAGTTCGATAATCATATTTTTTGTATCAATCAAATCTTTGGCGTGAATTTCAATATCTGAAACCGATCCGCCCATTCCGCCAGCTACTGATGGTTGATGAATTAAAAACTTAGCATTCGGAAAAGCAAATCGATGTTCTTTTTTTGCACATAAAGCAATGATTGACCCCATGCTCGCAGCCAAGCCCGAAACAATTGTAATCACGTTTGGCTTAATGAAGCGAGTTGTATCAAAAATTGAAAATCCAGAATGCACTTCTCCGCCCGGAGAATTGATATACATATAAATGGGTTTCGAATCGCTAGCTCTTTCCATTGCAAGAAGTTTTGAATTGATCGCATTAGAGAGTTTGGCGTCAACAGGGCTTGAAATCAAAATGACCCGAGCATCAAAAAGCTCTTTCTCTTCTTGCATCGGTGCGGGTGGGGCTTTGTCGTCTTTAGGCTTCTCTTTTTCGTCATCCATGATTGTATTAAAGTTTGCATTTAACTTTGGATCTAGGATTTCTGAGTTCATAAAAGGCCCCTTTTGATTTTTACTAGTGAGTTTAAATCTCACATCTATCATATAAGTGTTCATTAACAAGTGTCTCAAATCCAAGAGGCAAATTCAAAATAAAAGACTTTTAAGATTTTGCTTTTCAACTTGGAGTTAACTCGTTTGCTTGATCAGAATTTAAGACTAAAGCCTGGCTCACTAATTATACGTCATGCATATTAAATCCAGAATACAGCATTACTAAAATGAGGATTCCAGCAATAATACGGTAGTAGCCAAAATACTTAAAGCCACCCTTACTTACGATTCCGATGAATGCTTTAATAGCAAACAGCGCCACTACAAAAGAAATAATATTGCCAATGAGTAAAATTGAAATCTGCTGGGCTTCAAGGCTCTTGTAAATCCTAAGTACTTTATAAAGTGTCGCGGCACTCAGTGTTGGAACTGCTAAGAAAAATGAAAACTCGGTTGCTTGTTTTCGATTCATTTTTTGCGTAAGGGCACCAAGAATTGTCGCGCCAGAACGAGAGACTCCTGGACAAAGTGCTATGCATTGAAAAAAGCCAATGAGAGTCGCGTTTTTCAAAGTCATACTGTCAACATTAACCTCTGAACGTTCTATTTTTTCGAACCATTTATCAGCAAAAATCAATACGATGCCGCCAGATATGAATGTGATAGCTACAGTAAAAGCTGAGCCAAGTAAGCGATCAATAATATGAATAGTTGCAAGACCAATGATCGCAGCAGGGAGAAATGCGATAAAGAGTTTCAAGTAGAATTGAATTTTCTCTTTGTTCCAACCGAGAAAAAATCTCTTCCAGTAAAGAACTAAAACCGAAAGAATTGCGCCAAATTGCACGATGACCGTAAAGCTCTTAACGAAGTTGTCGTCTTGAATTCCCATTAGACTTGAGCCAATTATGATGTGACCGGTTGATGAAACTGGTAAAAATTCAGTAAAGCCTTCGATAATTGCCAGGATGATTGCGTGCCACATCTGCATTTTAGTAATCCTTAGGTTGGTAAATTTACTGTAGGGCGTATCCTCATTTTCCTGGACCACTGCGAAGAAGCAATAAGTTTGATTTGATTGTTACTGGTCGGCAAAATAGTTCCACTATTTTTTCTCCTCGCGCCGAAACCTCAAACGTATTGCTTTTTCTCGTAACGTCCAATCAAATGAGGATACGCCTTAGCAAAGTCTAATTTCTCTGATAAAATTGAAACATAAAACAAAAGGCCAGGCCAATGAAAAATTCCGTTCCCATTTTAACAGATCAAGAAGTTTCAAAAATTTTGAATGATAAGCCCAAATCTCCGTATCTTGCGATGTATTCCTCATATCTTGGTGGAATCTTAAAGGACACAAAATGGATGCAAGTCCCAATAGATGATCATGTGGTCCACCGTGGCGACGGAGTTTTTGAAACTATGAAGTTTTTCAATTCAAAAATCTATGGGCTTGATGAACATATGGCGAGACTCAAACGCTCATCTTCGGCAATTGAGCTCGGAACTCAGCAAAGTTTTTCTGAGATCCGAGAATTAGTTTTGCAAACCGTGAAAGCATCTGCGGCCAGTGAAGGGTTGATCCGACTTTATTATACTAGGGGACAAGGCGGATTTACGACCAATCCCTATGATTGCACACGAACTGGACTTTATATTGTAATTACCAAGTTTAAACCCGCTAGTCCTGAATCTTATGTGAATGGAGTCACTTGCAAAATCAGCAAATACCTTGCGAAAGAAAATTTCTATTCGCAAATTAAGTCATGTAATTATTTACAAAACGTATTAATGAAAAAAGATGCCGTCGATTCTCAAGTGGATTTCACAATTGCTGTTGATGCAAAGGGCTTTGTCGCAGAAGGTTCAACCGAAAATTGCGCTTTCATTAGCCAGGATTCAGAGTTACTCATTCCTAGTTTTGAAAATACGCTTCGCGGAATTACAATTACGAGAGTGATTGAGCTCGCGGAAGGTCTAGTTGCAAAAGGGGAGTTGAAGGCAATAAAAGAAAAGAAAATTTCTCTAGAAGTGGCATTTTTATCTCGTGAAATGGCTTTTATAGGAACAACTCTTGATGTTTTGCCTGTGGTTAAATTGAATCAAAAAAATATTGGAGCTGGCAAGCCTGGACCAGTCTTTAAAAGTCTTCAAGACTTGCTTCTTAAAGACCTAATGGACTCCAACTCCAAAATGAATACTGCTGTGCCTTAAAATTTCACATTTAACGAAGATCTATTATTTGCACATGCACTGATAGTTCTGAGAAGATATATTTCCGCTACCCATATCGTAGAAACCTATGCCAGAAGCCCCTTGGTTTTGCTGATTGCAAGCTCCCGGCGGCATAATGACATTGCCCCCACCAATGACTACTTGTGGGTTTATTTGAGTCCATTGGCATACGACCGGGGATACTCCACCGCAGTTTTGTAATTGTGCTGATCCACTTTTCTTAAGGACCGTAGTATTGGGGTCCATTGGATCACTAGTGCTGATATAAAATGAATATGCACCAAGCGGAAAGCTATTTGACTCGGCTACTGATATTGAAGTTACGATATTGCTTCCAATGATTTCAGAACCTAAAAACATGCGATGACCGTTAAGATCCAAGCATCCAGTTGAAGAAGCTTGCGAGGCACAACCTTTTGGTCTTTTTGAAAAATCAACGCCCGTGGTTTTAAAATATGAAATTTGTCCTTTACAGGCAGTGCCGTTTTCAACCCAAGGACCATTCATTGAATTAGAAACAAATGTCTTTATGCTGCCGCCTAAAACCCCAGATTTAGCGATGTCATTAGCTGCAAGTACGCTGCTTGAAGAGGACTTAACCGGCTCAAGACCACTCGCGCAATTGGTAAATGAGAAAATTAAAATCGCAAGACTTGAAATCGTAAAGGCAATGCTTAAGATTTTCATTTAATACTCCCTGTTTTGTCTGACAATGGTGCAAATTAAAGGCCTGTCTCAAAGTAAGACGCGGTTCTAAGCTCATGAAAAGACAGGATAAAACATGTATGAAAATGAGACGATTATTCTTAAGCGAACAGGATTTGATAAACGGGTGTCTAGACTAGACACTTGACTAGACACTTGAATCAAATTTGATTTTTTTTGAACTTTATTTTTTTGAACTTTATTTTTTTGAACTCTATTTTTTTGAACTCTAAGCCTAATCTATTGAAAATTAATTTGATAAAAAATAGATAATTTTAAGGTCTTGATGAAAATTCGGATTCGTGGATTCAAATTGGGTTCCTGACAATATATTTTCTTTAGCTGAAAACATAAGATCTGCAATTGCGTAAGAAGTGGTCCCATGTTTTCGAAGGAGGGCTTGTCCTTTGATCAAAGGCGAGGATAAGAAGCAAATAACGATAGTAAATATAGCCTATCGAATGATTTAATAAGAGATGTCAATCGAGACTTAAACTCTTCACTTAATGTAACATAATATAACTTATCAGTAGATATTCCTCCTTTCAAAAGACAACTCTAATTCTCTAGCTACCGCCGGCGCCGGCGGTGAAAACCCATGAGTAATACCACAATCATAAGGATTTCTATTTACAAGATTCGCCTCGTCAGTCCATGATTTTGGTTAACAATTCATCCGGGGGGAGAATCTATGTTTCGTAATATTTTATTTCTTAGTTTTGTTTTTTCATTAATTGGTAGCAAGACAATCGCCTTTCCAATGCCCATTGCAGGTTCTCAATATTTGAGCCAGCACCAAGTTGCCAACGCAAATTATCATTTTGATGGCATAGTCGCATTTTCTAACTGTTCTGGTTCGTTAATTCAAATTGAAGGATCCGTCGCAACCGACAATGCGATCGTCTTGACCAATGGCCACTGCTATGAAGAAGGTATGCCTCGTCCCGGCGAATTTGTGTCGCACAAAGCAAGTCGTCGCAATATTGCATTACTAGACGATCGATCAAATAAAATGGGGACATTGCATGCAACCGAGGTCATTTATGCGACCATGACCAGCACCGATATCGCACTCTACAGAGTTAAAGAAACCTATCAAGAAATAGAGCGAACTTGGGGTGCTCACCCACTTAATTTATCCTCAAAGCATCCTGCTGCAGGCACCTCAATTGATATAGTTTCTGGATATTGGCAACGCGGCTACAGTTGCAAAATCGATGGTTTTGCCAATCAATTGAGTGAAGATGGATGGATGATGAGAGATTCTATTCGCTATTCACAACCGGGCTGTGAAATTATTGGCGGAACCTCGGGTTCACCAGTCATTGAGGCCGGCACGCACAATGTTATCGGCATCAACAATACAATAAATGAAAGTGGACATAAGTGCAGTCGCAATAATCCATGTGAAATCGACAAAGATGGGAATGTGACCTATGAAAAAGGTCTCGGCTATGGACAACAAACTTACTGGATCTATAGCTGCATAAACACCAAACATGAATTTGATCTGACCACCCCTGGCTGCGTACTTCTTCATTAGTATCAACATTACAAGGAGGTTTTATGTATAGAATATTTTTGATCCTAGGGTTTTTTCTGGCATCACTGCAGGTTTTTACTCTTCCTTTACCGAAAGGACCTATGAATGCTACTACTAGATTTTAAAAACATCTCTTATCCAGGTTGGTCTGCCTTAGTGCGGACCATCGAATTTGCATCGAGTTTGTGTGAGCTCAAGGCATGAGTGAATTTTTGAAAGCCAAGGATTTGCTTTTCTAATAGATCATGGACAATAGGATCATTAATTTTGCCATCCTTAATAGTATTCCAAACATTGGTTAAGAATATTCGCTCAGGATATATAAAGGCATTACGATAGCCTAATATCATTTGCAATTGTTCGACCCCACGAAGCGCGCCAAACATTCCGCCAAGACCAACAAAGCAAACAGGACGAAATTCGAAAGCATCTGGATACTTCCAGTGATCAATAAAGTACTTAAGCGCCCCAGGCATTGATCCATTGTATTCAGGAACCACAAAGATGAGTCCATCGGCAGAATTGATTTTATCAAGTGTCTCAGTCATTTTTTTGGGCTTGTCAGTCCCATAATGCGTTTCGTCTAGCTCATCGAGGCCAATATCCTTCAGGTCTATTATCCCTACCTGTTCAGCTTTTTCTGCATACATTTTTTGAATTAGAAGACTCACTTCAAACGAGCGTGAGGCTTTTCTATTGGTTCCAGATATTATGTATTTCATTTGATCTCACTATTAAACCTCTTTCATAGCTATTTAGGACTAAAGAGGTCATATTTTTAATGTTTTTCGAATTCAACTAAAATATAGTTTAAAAATGATGTCATTAAAAATGTCACTAAAATCAGTTGCCATTCAATTCTTAGCAATGCTTCACCTCTTGATAGTTCTGTTTGTTGTATTTGGCTCTCTATTGAAGGCGCATAATGTTTTGCTGTTTCACCTCGTTCTATTACCAATTCTGGTTCTTCATTGGCAAACCAATCACGGCGTATGCTTCCTAACTCAGTTAGAAAACAAGATTCAGAAAAGAAAATTTGCGAAGTCGCAACTTCAAGGCGGATTTACTGAGGCTATGTTTCGCTGCGTTTTCGGCAGAAAGCCCTCAAAGGTCCTGCTACAAAATTTAATCTATGGAATTATGATGATGAGCTGGATGATTAGTTTAGTAAAAATATTAATCTAAGGTCCAAGGTTTGAAAGATTTTTTCTGAGCCTTTGCAAGATCGCTTTCGAGAATTTCAAAGACGTTCATTTGGCCAGTTTTTTGGCCACACACCTGAATATGCATTAAACCATCTGATCTTTTTGAACTCGAAAATACTTGAACTTCAGGTTGTAGTTCCTTGGCCATCTCTTGCGGCGACTTAGCTTTTTTCTTTGAGCATTGTAGACTGCCATCATCTTTGTAAACCAAAACTCTTTTTAATTCGACTTCTGTAGTAACCCCAGCTGTCCCAGGCGCGCTAATCTGTTTTATTTTTTGAGAATTCTCCAGATTTGCAATACGTCGGCAGTGACCTTCGGCACATGCCATAGAAGTGAAACATAAAAGGATAGCAAGCAGTTCTCCTTTTCTCTCGCCGAACTCGCGCTTATAAGAAACTATTGCTGCCAGGGTAATCTCTCCGATGCCTTTTCAAACTTAAATTTCATGGCATACAAATTCGCATCATTTGAAATGAAATATACATCGCCGGTCTCTCGATCAATGCTTGGTTGAGCAACTAAGCCTCGCCCAGGCTCAAATCTTGCCACTAGTTTTCCGGTCTGCGCATCGGCTACTACTAGGCCGGCCTCAGACTCTCCATAAATAAGGTAACCCTTATATAAATTTGGCTGCGTCGCGATTCCCTTTTTAACGGCAGTTGACCATTGAATCTTTCCAGAGTTTTTATCTAGAGATTGTATAAATCCAGATGTCGTCGCATAAAAAATACTTTCTTTTGTCACCAAGGGCGAGGTGTAGCCGCCCTCGTCATGCTGCCAAATAACCTCGCCGTTTTGTCTTTTTAAAGCATAAAGAGCGCCATCAAAATTTGATATATATATTATGTCGCCGTCTATAACTGGAGTCGCATCAACATCCTTAAATCTACCTATATGAGCGAGTTTTTTATCCCAGGCTAAAATTCCATCGCGCTTGCGAAGACTTACTAAAAAACCATCACTAAACCCGACCAAAAGATTCTCGTTATCAATAACTGGCTGCGTTCCTGCCCGTATAGTTAGGCTTTGTGTTGTTCCACGATTATAAAGCCACAGTTGCTTCCCGGAGTTTGCATCGAGTGCGAAAACCACCCCAGCGCCGGTTTCAAAATAAACAACAGAATTTTCAACCGTTGGGAGTGATAGAGTTTCAACATGAGTTTCAAAGCTCCATAAGACTTTACCTGAACTAGGGTTTAAACAGTAAAAATGGCCGTCGCTCGCACCAAAATAAAGCCTATCACCTGAAACAACTGCGCCAGCCTCAACCCCATTGCGCACATTGAATTTCCAGAGCTCTGTACCTGAATCCTTGCGAAAGGCAATGATGCCATCTATTGCATTGGATTGGATCAAAATGTTCTTGTAAAGTAGCGGAGACATTCGATTCATGCGCCGATAGCCCGCATAATTTTTCGATATAGTGCTGCGAACCCAATTATTTTGAATGACAAATTTTCGCGGCGAAGTCGCAACCATACTACAGGCTGAAAGCATGCACGAAAATAAGCAGATGCTTGCGACTTTCTTCATGAGCGTCCTCGTTCTAGCACAGCTCAGCCGGCTTGGGATTTTTTAACTTCTAAAGCACGGAGTAAAGTTTTTGCATTTTTAGCAACATTTCCTTCGCTCGAGCTGGCCTTTTCGTAATGTTCTTTGGCCTGACTCAAATCACCAAGAGTTTCAAAGCAAACTCCTGTTTTTAGATGCGCGTCTCCTGACAAAAACTTAAGATTTTCATTTCCGATCACTTTCTGCCAACTGATTACAGCATTTTTGCAGTCGCCCTTTGTGGCTTGTGCGGTGCCCAAAGCCATATGTAAAAGTGCCGATATCAAAGCTGAACCGTGACCTTGAAACTTTTGCGCTAGTGGCGACAATATTTCAATCGCTTTTTCTGGCTTTTGATAGTCGCTGTATATTCCGGCAACGACTAGCCCGGCTTCGGCCCCGGCGACATTTTCTTGATGAGTCGCCGCGAAAGCTTCAAGCTTATTCAAGCTTGTTCCATAGTCGGTCTGCAAATCACCAGTAGCTTTTTTGAGATCTGGCGTTTTAGCCGTTGCCTTTTTTTCTTTTTCATTAGCCTCTGGCAGGGCACCTTGCTTAGCTTTTTCAAATGCTTCTTTGATTTTTAAAACTTCAATTTCAATTGGGTAAAGCTCGTTGATTGCGCGCTTTTCTGTCTTCTCGGCAAAATGATTTTTTGCGATATAAACGAGGGATCCCAACACCAGCATGATAAAAACTACCATTATACTTTTGAAATGCTTTTCGAAATAGACCCAAAAGCTACTAGCACTCTTAACGAATACATCGGGTTGCTTCAAATCAGCTTTGGTTATTTTTTCCATGATTAACTCCCCCATTACACGAGTTTAAAAAGTAATGGCTGCGGCGGTTTCTAAGTTGTCGAAAACGACTTCATAATGCTGAAATGATTGGGGTCTTAAGTCAAAGAGTTTTTTCCATTCGAACGAATCGCAGATCATTTCTTTTAGGTAAACCAAAGCGTACATCTCCATAGGGAAAGGCTTCATATTGATCGGTTTGTCGGTAACCCTTGCGTTCGTAATAGGCAATGAGTTCGGTGCGGATCGAAATTACCTTCATTAGAATTTTTTTTGCATGAAATTCAGCGGCCACGAAGCTTTCAGCATTTTGCATAAGCATTGCTCCCAAACCTTGATTTTGCAATACTGGATTGACACTGAGCAGGCCTAACAAAACAGTATTTGCATCGAGCTTTGCAAGTTCAACACAAGCAAGAATAGGCAGATTATTTTGTTTTCTTAAGCACAGAATCACAGTATTAGGCGATTCAATTAAGGTTTTAAGCCAAGTTTCATCAATGCGTTGGCCATCTAAGAAGTCAGCTTCTGTAGTCCAGCCAAGGCGACTTGAATCTCCACGATAGGCAGAATTAACAAGCCCTACGAGCTCTTGCACATTCCCAACCAGGGCCTTTGAAACTTCATATTTCTTAAAAAAACTCAAATCTAATCCTTAAATCTAATCCTTAAAACTAATCCTTAAATCTAATCCTTAAAACTAATCCTTAAAACTAATCTACAGTGCTAATCGCGAACGCCCATTCACAGACTTGGATCTTAAAAGACTATCTGTTACGAAATTCGGTTAGGGTATTAAAGGGCCGTCCGGCAACGCCTTGATGCGACTGTTTTACCTTGCCAATGATTCGGATACGCTCTTCAGCGAGGGTATCGGCTGCAATATTGGTGGCTATATTTTCTTTTTTCGCAATTGCAAACACCTGTGACAAATTATCATAAACCAGGCGCGTTTTATCAAAAGCCCGTTCTGGAGAATAGCCTTCTAATTCTACAAAAACATTCATAAGGCCGCCGGCATTTGCAACATAATCCGGAGCATAAAGTATTCCGAGTTCGCGCAATATATTGCCATGTCTGCTTTCAGCAAGTTGATTATTGGCTCCACCACAAATGACTTTAGCGCGGATTTTTTCAACCGACCGGTCATTTATCACAGCGCCGAGTGCACATGGAGCGAGAATATCGCAGTCAACGTTTAAAATTTCATCAGGACTTACAGATTTGGCGGCAAATTTATCGCAGACTCTTTTAACTTTCTCAATATCCAGATCCGAAACAGTTAAGATTGCACCGTCTTTAGCCAGATATTCAACCAAATGGTAGCCAACATTGCCTAGGCCTTGAACTGCGATTCTTATGCCTTTTGAACTTGTCGCACCGAATTTTTCTTTTATCGAGGCATGAATACCCATAAAAACACCATGCGCTGTATAAGGACTAGGATCACCCGAGCCGCCAAATGCTTTTGGAATGCCTGTTACCCATGGGGTTTCATTGAAAATATATTCCATATCTTTAACCGTAGTACCCACATCCTCAGCTGTAATGTAACGGCCATTTAGTGAATTGACGAATCTACCAAAGGCGCGAAAGAGACCTTCAGATTTTTGCGTTTTTGAATCACCTATTATAACAGCTTTGCCGCCGCCTAGATTGAGTCCTGCAGCTGAGGCTTTATAGGTCATGCCCTTTGAAAGTCTTAAGACATCAATCATGGCTTCTTCTTCAGATTTGTAGTTCCACATTCGCGTGCCGCCAAGGGCCGGACCTAATAAGGTATTATGAATGGCGATTATGGCCTTTAAGCCAACGTCTTTATTATTACATAGTACAACCTGCTCGTGATCCCCATACTGTGCGATGATTTCAAAGTTTGATGTTGCCACTTCGCTTGCCCCCTTTTAATAGAGCGCAAAGTCTAATCATTAAGATGGCCGACTGTCCAATTTTAAATCGACATCATTTATGAATAATATTTAAATAAACACTTCAATTACAATTTACTGGTGTTGCCCCGATCTGAAGTCCCGTAGGCAGTCCTCCGGGCAAGACAGAGAAAGTATCAGCGAGCTGACCCGAGGTTTTGATATTAAGAGGCGTCCCACTGCTCATATTTTGACCAGCAGCTAGACTTAGTGCACCAGCCCCTACACATGAACCATATGGAGTTCCGGTTGATACACAAAATTTAGGAGTGAAAGTCCCGCCACTCAGAGTTAGCGCCGTGAAATTCAGGCTCGGCACATAGGCGGCTGGCACCATACTCGAATTCGCTTGGACCATAAACGTAAGTGAGCCCCCAGAAGTCATGGAGCATCCAGCAAATGGACCGATCGGCATCAAAAAAGTTTGATAAAGCGAAAGCCCTGCAAAATTAACTGAGTAGGAAGGTCCAAGGGTCAATGACAAACTCGGTGGACCGGTGTTTATAAATTTCATATAGAGCGAACTCGGTGAAGAAAGCCCAGCTGTAAAGTTGATATTTGGGGTCGAGGTCAAACAGGTTGAATCTGTGAAGAATTGTTCGGCGCCGGTGAAAGCATAGCTCTGCGCATTCATATATTGATAAGGCTGCCCCATATTAGTCAAAGCTTGAATCGCAGCAGGGTAACACATACCACTGCTCATATTAGGAATGCTGCCGACCCACTTAAAATTAGTCGGTAGCCTCACGCTAAGCGCAAGTGTATTTGAAAAACGCCCAATACTATCGGTTATTTTCACACTAGCACTTACAGCACTTGGCATAAAGAATAGTGGTTGGGTCGGCATTCCAGAGCGAATTAGATAGCTCGTGGCACCAAGAGGAGTCCCTCCGCAAGTATCCGTATAAATTTGTCCACCAGTTAAAGTTGTGACTTGTACAGATTGATCTGAGACAGGGCTGATGGGGGCCCCGACGCTATTAATTGCGCTAATATATAGAGGAACGCATTGGCCTGGATCATAAGTGGCCGACCCCATTCCTGAAGAAATATTATAAGCAAGAGTCCCTACCCCTGATAATTGAGTTGCAGTATCAGCAGATACGGCCTGAGAAAAAATAGTTAGTGGCGGGGTGACGCTTGTCAGGCTCAAGCTTCCACTTGGCGTTAGAGTTGTCACGCTTGGCCTGAAATACAAGGTCATTGCATGACTAGCTGTCGGCATTACAATTGCGCTTGCTGCCGGGAGAGCAACGCTTGCGCAATATTGATCTGTATAAAAACTACCTGTAAGGCCTCCGCCCAATGACATTTGAAAACTCTCAGCTGTTGTAGCCGGATGAAAAGTTGAGTTTTGTATTAGCACTTCAACTGGATAACACTGTCCGCTTGCCATGCTGCCATTTGATTTTACCGCTATATTAATAGCTGTCGCTTGCACGGCGCCAAAATCAAGTGTCATCGACATAAAACCAGGGGCTTGTGCGTTCAAGCCGTAATAGTCATTGGCACTTGCCGTAAAATAGACATCAGCAGTGGTGCTGCCTGCAGCAAGATTAATGCTCAAATATGGATTTGGCGAACTACAATTTGAGGCCAATGAAAAACCTGAGCCAATCAGGTTTCCTCCAGCTGAATTCGCCGAAAGTGTTACTGGTAAAGCATTAGGCGTAACGAAAGTTGTACCAAATGGCGTTTGCAACTGAAGCAAATAGTGTTTGCAGGCGCCAACAGAACTCGTATTGTTTGGACCGCTGCTTGCATCTACCAGAACAAGTTGATTACTCGAGGTCGCAAATGAATTATTATACCATTGCATAGCGGTGCGAAAATACATCGGATTCTTGGCGCGAGAATACGGACAAAGAATAGCAACTAAATTCTGTCCAGCCACCGGATTGCCAACATTGCCAACATTGACAGTAGTCGTGACTTGCGGTGCAGGGACTTGCGCACCACTAATAAAGCCGTAATTTGAGACCAAGCGTTCACAGTCGTAGCCATTGTTGATCTGATAGGGTGGCTTTCCCGAACTGTTAAACTGAGTTTCCCATTTATAAAATGCCTCTACTCCGTCTAATCCAGAAGTTGCACCTGGCATATACTGCCAGCCAAGAGTTAAGTTTGATCCACTAAGATTTCCGGTGAGTTGTTGGGTATTTCCAGAACCTGAATTGATGATCTGAAAAGGGCCTCTGAATAACATGATTTGGTCACTACTGGCCAAAAGAGTATCATCAAACTTCATGGTATTAAGGTTATCGATAGTTGAGCAATTAGTAGCTAAATTGGTGCCTCCCGCAACTAAACAGGCCTGTGAGGTGCTACAACTTCCTGCTTCTGAACCATTCCAATAAGTTTGTGTCGTGCCAGCGAGATCCGAGAAAAGATGGGGGATTGCCGAGGCTGAATTTGCATTGAAACAAATTTTCTTTGCAGAAGATCCCGGTCCAAAAAAACCAGCTAATATATAGGACGCTGAATTGTAGTTTTGTGGATTCGAGGAGCCAGAATAGATTCGGTAACTCGCCGGCACACTTACGAAGGCCGCAGCCTGGCTGGTGGCAAAGCTTGGATCTGCCTTGTAGTCTGCGAAGAGGATTGTCCCATCATCTGTTTTATAGGTAAAATTAATTGACGGAAGCAAAAAGGCACTAAACCAACCACCAAAAATTTCGTTCTGGTCGACGATCATTGGCGGCCTACCAGCGGCGGGGGTAAAGTAAGTATTCAATACCCCGGTGGGTCCGCTCCCCGTCGAGTTCAAATATCGTCCAACAAGCTTTCCTTGAGTACTTGAGCTAGTTATGGCACTTACAGTAATTGCAACTGGAACGGCTGCGGACGTTAAGTCTTGAGTGACATCACTATAATAGAAATAAAGATTATGGTCAGAGTCCGCCGTCACATACAAAACTTGAATCAGTCGTGCTGTGCCTTGAGGGACAGTGATAGACACACCAGGAGGTGCCACAATATCAGAGCTTCCGTGTGAGTCCCAAGACCAAAAGATCGTTGGGAATTCTTTGCCGCTAATATTGACCGCAACATGCGCCGGCATTTCGACCGTACTTGACGACGAAAATCCATTTTTCAAATTTTCAGACGAAGGAAAAAGTAGCTTAACCTGGCTTTCGCCGTTAGCTGAGCGAGTGCATGAGCTTGCAAATGCTGATCCCAAAATGAGAAGAAGAGCAAAAAAAATACGAAGATTCTTGCGGCGTACGTCCATCATTTTATACCCCTACAATAGTATGTATAAGACTTCATCGGAATATTGAAGCTAGGCTTTGAGCGGAAGCCGCAAAAATTTCTTATAAATAAATTAAAACTTAAAGAGTGAATAAATATGAGAACTCGAGATGTCTCAGAATCATTCATTGTAAGATGAAATGCCTCAAAACGAAATCCCTATGCACTGTGCCTACGAGTTACGGTATTTACATTCTACAAAACTTAGCTGTTTATTATGCCGGTCTGTGGTTCGGTGGGGGCAGCTTCGCATATACCATTTTTTGGTAGACAGTAACTGCTATTGCATTCGGGGTTATTTCCTACGTAGTGATTGAAAGACCATTTGTCGCGCTTGGCCGAAATTTGCAAAGCTCAAAAAACAAAATTGAAGCACAATAGCTGGCCTGATTGCAGCCGAGCATTTTGGATAAGTAACCGGCCGCATTTTAAAATCCATCGTTCATTCGTGCCATTTTGATTGAATTAATTATTTTTCATTTGATGCTTCAAAAAATTTACCCGGGTATTTGCAAGAACTTTAGCAACCAAAACCAAGCTGAGTAAATTAAAAATAAAAGAGTAACACCACAGCAACAGCCCACAATAAACCACCTATAATAATGGGCCCTTGAAGGGACCTTGTGTTTCGCTAAGTTTTTTTCTAGAGTCTCACTTAATTCCAATATCTGTTGCCCCAGAAAATTCACCTGAAGTTTGAGGCGATTGCTCTCTGCCATCATATTTTCTTGCAAGAGCTGGGTTTTTTCGAGTGTCGCACCACTATGTTTACCATGCGAATGCAGCCAAAAGTTAACGTCAAATCCAGGGTATTTATCAACTAAGGCTAAGTACCACTCGCAGGCTCTCAAAATATGAGGAGGTGTTTTGGCCTCGTCCGTCATCCAACGGCTCCAACTGCTTGGGTCGACCATCAAGATCTGGCAAATCTTTCTTTGGCTGAGACCTAGCTTCAATCGAATACCATCGAGACCGCCGAGCTTTTTCAAAATCATTTGCGATTCAGCTTCATACTTTAGTCTTAATGAAGTCTTAGCGCGAAAACTTAATTTTGTTTCGAGACCATCTGGTGGGCCTGGACTTTCAATCGAGGTGAATGATTGCTCAACAGTCTCTTCTATCATTAAAATTTTCCCATATGCCTTTATCCAATGATTTATTTGCAGCGCTCAGACTAGCGAATCAGCGATTTCACGACGCAACTAATGAAATATACGGGCTAGGGTATACATACCCTCCATCAATTAGAGAATGGATCGCCAATATTTGCAAATCTAATGCTCATTTTTCAAATAAAATATTGTGAAATACGGCAAAGCACGATGTGAAATGCATGTTTAGAAAACAAGATTTCATGATAGGTGCATAACTATTTAATTTAATAGGATTTATTAAAAACTTTTTTCAAGAGCATTTAATTGCAAAATTAAGACGCATCATTCCTTACACTTATAGTTATAAATGTGACTATTATATCATTGAAATTATTAATAAAAATAAATATTTATAAATTTTTGCTTTTCATCTCGTCATTTTTTTGATCTGATGTTTTCATGGCTTCTAGCACTCGGTATGCGCTCAATAAAAACAAATATCTACTCGATCCTGAATTTGAGTCGCTGCAAAATTTGCTGCGAAAATCGATCACCTCGAATCTTCGAGACTCATGCCTGATCTCACTAGGCCTTGCCACGGGCGCCAGAGCTCAGGAGCTCCTTAATATCAGACGCACCGATCTCAATATTTATGATCAAAGCATCTTTATAAGGGGCCTCAAATCGAGCAATGACCGAGAGATTCCAATTCGCGATGAACTTTTCAAACAAGTTTTAAACTTGGCTCAAGAGGTCAGTGGTAGCGAATTAATTTTTCAGATTGGCTATCACCGTCTCAGGCAAATTTGGAAATGGTACCGACCCGTCGATAAAAAGTTTCACTGCCTTAGACATACCTTTGCTATTCGGCTGTATCGCAAGACCAAAGATATTCGCTTGGTTCAAGTGGCACTCGGACATCGCAATATCACGAATACCATGGTCTATGCTGACTATGTGTATTCACAGCAGGAGCTTAAAAAATTAATTCTTTAAATTTAGCCACAGTTGAAATTTAAGCGGCTGAAATTTAAGTTACTGATATTTAAGTTACAGTCATGCCGATGTCAGAGCAATATCTTCTGAAATAATGAACTCTGAAATCACGAATTTTAGGATTGGTAAGCTCTGAAGACCAATTGTGAAGACCAATTGCCATTTTCCCAAACAATGCCATATTTTGCTTGATTGATGTAAGTATCAGATCCGGGCTGAATACCGAATCCATAGCCTGGTGTGACGTGATGAATCCAATCTTTATGATCGATTAAGAATTTTTTTGAAAGCTGATAGTCTGATTCATCTTCAGTTGGGAAACCCACCAACATAAAAAGGCTGAGATTTTCTATCTATTAATAAGGGTACTAAATAGCCGACATAGTGCGCTTATTAATAAAGTCGGATTTAATTGCGCCGCTCAACGATATCTGAAATATCCGTATAGTTCGAAGCACTTTTGGTATCAGATTCTTCGAAATCAAAGTTGATTTGAACCTCTTCTCTAGTTTTGCCAGCCTTGAGAATTGGGGACTCAACTTTTTCGCCAGTGGGTTTTCGCTTTATTTCCCGAACGATTTCTTTATGTTCTTGAAGAGAATCATTTAAGGCCGCATCAAGATCAGAAGGGTCGGCACTAGCTACATTGATATTCAATATGAGAGCCATCAATGGTACTGAAAAGGATAAAAGTCTTTTGGCTGATAGTTTCGACATAATGGCCTCTCTTGAGTTATGTGAGTCGTATACTTTCATATTTGCAATTCGTGCCAGCCTCAAGTCTCATTTAAAGCCATTACACGAGAGGGCTTTGTCATATTCGTATTCAACTGAAAAGTAAATTTTCGCTATGTCAAAAACTTAGACATAAAAACTTAGACATAAAAACTTAGACATAGCGAAAGTAGGGCCTTCTAGAGGAGAACTGTCTAATCTTTAGTACTTATCTTCTTTCAAGTTTCCGGTAGCTTGAACATCTTTAAAAGTCGCAGCTTTATCTGCATCAGCCTCATCTAAATTGATTCCCACAGCTGGGCAGGCCTTATTTTTTTGCGACACTATGTGGGCATTTTCTTCGGCGATTGCGTGGCCCATCGATTTAGCGAGCTCTCGACCCTCCTGAAGAGATTTGTTTAAAGCGTTATCGATGGCTGAGGTGGTCGCTCCCGCGAAGTTGGCGACAAGCATTGCTGCGGCCAAGACGGCTGAGAGAAAAATTATTCTAGGAAATGACTGCTTCGACATAAATGCCTCCGTTAAGGTTATACTAGATAGAATTGCAATTGATGCCAATCTCATCTCCTCTATAGATGGGATGGGGGTTCGATTTTTGGACTTTTAGCTGTAAACGACCAAGAGCAGATTTCGATTGTCTAGAAACTATACATTCCAAAGGGCCCTATCTTCTTTTGGTTGGTCCAGTTACGTGGCGCAGTCTAGGGGCAGTTTTGCGGCAGCTGCAACCGATCTCGGTTTTTCTGTTTCAGTCCCAGTTAGCCCGGATATTTCATCAGTTTCGTCGTGAAATCGCTGATTCGCAGACTGGCCTGGCGCTTGAGAGACCTTTGAGTGAGGCAACCTCAAAGCAGGTT
>JAYVXS010000091.1:0-6566 GCA_043784965.1 Bdellovibrionales bacterium | reverse complement strand
AATCCCTCTTTAACTAATAGCGAAATACCCTCTTTAATGGTTTGCGGAGAATGACCGCGAGCTGTGATGATTGCCATTGGCCGCTGATTGAGGCATGCATGATGAAAACAATTCCACGAAGGCCCCTTCCATTGAAAATCAGGAAAGCCTAAGACGGCAGCTAAGTCTTCGACAAATGACTGTTTTTTACCAACAAGCTTTTCAATCCAAGTTAAATCTTTATCGCGAAAGTTACGAAAAGTCCCGGTCTGCTCGTTAAAATCAACACAATAGTTTTTATAGGCACCAGACTTACCAATATTTCGATGATTTTGTGCAAATTCACCGCTCGACATCTTCAACTCATGCCCAGTTTCTTTATGAAAAACATAGCTCGGAGTGGTTAGAAAAGCGACGTTGTCATCAAAGTCGAAAAAATAGAAACTACGGCCACCGAGATCAGCATTGCGATCCTTTTCAGTTTTTCTCTCGATCGGAAGTTCTAATTGGCCAAAAAATTTGGCGCGTTGATTCGCCGCCAACCTCGAACTTAGTGGACGCAATCCCTTCGCAAAATTGAACTTTTCTGACATCAATATGAACTCACTTTACAGGCCTTTAGCCAAGCGCATCTTAGCACAGTGCAGAGGTAAAATCATTTGAAAATGATTTTACCTCTCGAGAGTTTGCTCAATTCGCTATTCATTCGGCCTATAAACTCTCCTATAAGTTATCCTATAAGTTATAGATACACAAAAAATCGATTTAAAAAGTGACGCTTTTGCGTCTAATATTATGGCTCTATGAATATTTTTCTAAACTTCAACTTTGAGACGGTCCGAAATGCTCTTTTGGTTGGTCTAGCCCGGATATTTCATCAGTTTCGTCGTGAAATCGCTGATTCGCAGACTGGTCTGGCGCTTGAGAGACCTTTTCATTGCGACAACCTCAAAGAGGGTTGTCGCAATGAAAAGGTCTCGAAAACGCCAGGAGCGAAGCGCCCAGACTAGCGAAGCGGCGATTGCAACAGAAATCTGATGAAATATCCGAGTTAAGACTTCAAAAGCTTGAGTGCCTGCTCGGCCAGATCCTTGCTTTCGCTATTAAGAAGCCAGTCTGCTTCGGCCTTGTCTATTTTAGTCTGAACTGAACTCAATTCGACAATCAAATCACGCAATTCCGACCCTGCTCCAGAGGCAATTTTTTGATTTAGAAATTGCAGATGGGTTTGCATGACGTATAAAGATTTTTCGAGCTCTGCGAGATTGCGCTCACTTTGCCTTAAGCTTCGCTCGTGTTGCTTTTTCATCTCTTTATGATTAACAGGTACCGAAGATACTGATGCGGTCTGCAGCTCAGCTGCTGGCTTATTCGGAGCCACGGCGCTGCTACTTGCTCGCTGCGAAAGGGCGCCTTTTTGCAGACTCCAAACATATTCATCGTAGGTCCCTGGGTATACACTTGCGGCCCCATGGTTGATTTCTAAAATTTTAGTGCCCACTCGCCTTACAAAACTTCGATCATGGCTCACCACCACAAGTGTTCCCTCATAAGACATCAAGGCCTGGGTCAAAGCTTCGACCGTTTGAAAATCAAGATGATTTGTCGGTTCATCGAGAATCAAGCACGAAGCCTTTTGCAATAGAATTTGGCCAAGAGCCACCCTCGATTTTTCTCCACCTGACAAAACCGCTACTTTTTTATGAATATCGTCTCCAGAAAATAAAAGCGAACCGGCCATATTCAAAGTTTCTTGTCTTAAAACGTCGCGATGAGCTTTTGCCACCATATTTTCAAGCACACTATGGTTAGGATCTAAGTTTTCAGCCACATGTTGAGCATAATAGCCAATATCGACTTGTTCACCCCTGGCGAATGTTCCCTTAAGTGGCACCAAGGCGCCAGCTAAAACCTTTAGCAAGGTCGACTTACCGGCGCCGTTTAAACCTACAACGCCAAAATGATCGCCCTTATTCAACAGAAAATCGACATTGCGTAAAACAATTTTTTCGCCGTATCCGAGGCTGGCAGACTCAAGTTTAGCAATTACTTTTGGCGACCTCGCCGGCGGTGGAATGCGAATCAATGCTTTAACCGGCACTGATTTGAGTTCAATGGTCTCCATACGATCTAGCGATTTCAATCTAGACTGCGCCTGTTTTGCTTTCGAGGCCTTGGCGCCAAACTTTGCAACAAACTGAAGTACTTCGTTCTTCTTCTCCTGTAGAGACATCGCGCGGGCTTCTAGCTGAGTTCTAAGCAGAGCTTTTTGCTCAAAGTAATCATCGAGGTTGCCATTGTATTTTGTGATATCACCTTCTTCGACTTCTAAAATATGATCAGTCGTTCGCCTTAAGAATTCTCGGTCATGAGAAATCAACAAAAACGCCCCTTGATAGGACTGTAGAAATTTCTCAAGAACTAAGGTCGTCTCGAGATCAAGATAGTTAGTCGGCTCATCAAGCAACATGAGATTCGGCTCTTGACCAATTAAATAGAGCAACTTGCAGCGCATTCGATAGCCGCCACTGAGCGCAGCCACAGGACGGGCAAAAATTTCTTGGGTTAGCCCAAGACCCTGTCCAAGGGCTTTTAATGCCCATATTGGTGTAACACAGCCCTCACTCAAATAGTCCTCAACGGTCTGACCCACTGACCAATTGTCATGCTGAGCAAGGTAACCGACACGCAGACTCTGAGATCGAATGATTACGCCTTCGTCCAAATTTTCTTGATCTGTCATGATTTTAAAAAGCGTGGTCTTACCTGCTCCATTGGGCCCAATGACGCCGATATGCTCAGAATCGTTAATAGCGAAGCTGGCACCAGTAAATAGTGATTTTGTTCCGTAGGATTTTGCCCCAGATTGAAGTTGAAAGAGATTACCCATTCGATTTACTTAGCCCTCTATGTGAATTATTTGCATATCTATCATATAATTTATAATCGTCTAATATCTTTAGAGCGTAAAACTTAAAATTCAACAAATTGTAAAGAAAGTATGATATGAGTTGCCGCCAGTTAATCTAGTCAATCTTTTTACAAAGAGAACAATTTGAAATCTTTTAGCGAACTCACAATTCAAGCCAGCATTTTAAAGGCCATTACGGAGATGGGATACGAAACCCCCAGCCCAATTCAAGCTCAGACTTTGCCTATTTTGCTTGGCGAGCCTACAGACTTTATCGGCCTGGCCGCGACCGGCACCGGAAAGACTGCTGCCTTTTCAATTCCTTTACTCGAACAAATCGATGCCTCTAAGAAGCATGTACAAGTCTTGATACTATGCCCAACTCGCGAGCTTGCTCTGCAGGTTTGCGGTCAGGTGAACCTACTTGGCAAATACAAGGGCGTTAAAGCACTCCCGGTTTATGGTGGATCAAGCTACGCTGATCAAATTCATGGATTGCGTTCAGGCCTAACTGTTGTTGTGGGCACCCCCGGCCGAGTGGTTGATCATATAGAGCGCGGCACGCTAAAATTGGGAAATCTTCATACTGTGATTTTAGATGAAGCTGATGAAATGATTTCAATGGGCTTCAAAGAAGATCTTGAAAAGGTTTTGAACCAAACGAATCGTGAAACTAGTAAAATTTGGTTATTTTCAGCAACTATGAGCAAAGAAGTTCGCAAGGTGGCTGACACTTACTTAAAGAGCCCCAAACAGGTTCAAGTTAATCGTACCGAGATGCTCTCGACTACAGTTGAGCAAATTTACTATCCATCTCGAGAGTCAGACAAACCAGATATACTATGTAAATTGATTGAAGCGGCAGATGAGTTCTACGGAATTATTTTTTGCCAAACCAAAGCATTGGTCAT
The DNA here is from genome assembly GCA_043784965.1 of Bdellovibrionales bacterium. Classification (GTDB taxonomy): domain Bacteria; phylum Bdellovibrionota; class Bdellovibrionia; order Bdellovibrionales; family JAMPXM01; genus JAYTQQ01. The sequence goes on along the minus strand of JAYVXS010000091.1, from coordinate 2,765 downwards.
CGATGTCACACAGTTTTTAGTAAACAAAGGCTATAAAGTAGATTGTCTTCACGGCGATAAAGATCAAAATGCCCGTGAGCGCACCATGCAGGCCTTTCGCGATAAGAAAGTCACGATGTTGGTTTGCACTGACGTCGCTTCACGAGGACTCGATGTTAAAGACGTCACTCATGTGATCAATTATTCTATCCCAAGAGAACTTGATAGCTATGTTCACCGAATTGGACGAACCGCCCGCAGTGGCAAATCAGGTTTCGCATTCAGTCTTGTGACCGCAAGTCATCGTGGACTCATCCCGCGAATTGAACAACTGACAAAAAGTAAAATGAAAGAAGGACGCTTGCCGTCTCGCCGAGAGATTGCCGCGAAAAAACTTTCTAAAATCTTACCAAGCTTTCAATCTCAAGAATTTTATCCACGCGCGATTGAAATTCTCGATGAATCTTGGAAGACTGCTATCTCTGGCATGACTGCCGAAGAAGTTGTCGGCAGATTTATGACCCTGATGCTTCCAGATATATTCAATGATCAAAAAAATCTTGCTTCTGCTTTTCAAGACAGTCGGCCTGAACAGCGCGCCGAACGCCCACCCAGGTCACGACCACGCTATAGCGAAGGCGGCAGCGATCGCCCAAGTCCCCGCAGTAACGGCGGACCACGTAGCCGAGATCCCGAGTCGGCTAGCACGCGTCCGAGCCGCCCTCCAGGCCGCTTTGCAGGCGGGCAAAGAACAGAACGCCGTGACGATCATGATCCCGCAGCCAGACAAGCACAGCGCCCAAATCGCTTTTCTGCCAAGGGTCCACAGGCGGGTTCAGATTTAAAAAAGGAACGCCCTGAAGGCGAAGACTTTTCTCAACCCTGGAAGAAACTTCGCGCATCAGAGAATTTACCTTGGATGAAACGCGCCTCTCGCAGCTAGATTAGCTGGCTAAATTTAGATAGCTGGCTAGATTCGCTAGCAAGTTTAGAGAAGTTTAATTCGTTGTACGTCCGGAGCGGCGTACGGCTGGCGCGGGCTCCACGACTCTACTTGCACCAGGTAAAGCGACCGGAGCAGGTGGCGGAGCACCGCCTGCATCTCGCACTACATCACAAAGACTCCATCCTCGACTCATCAGTCCAGCGCCAAATTCAAAGATATTGTTTACGTAGTTAAAAGTCCCATTTTTCATGTGAATTTCAATGCGCCCATCAGACTCTTGCTTCCAGATACCAAGTTTTTGATTGATCGGCGGATTCGGCTGCAGATTCTTTTTGCAAATCATCCATTGGCAAAGCATTTCATGAATGAAAATTTCATAGCGATCTTTGTTGGGGTAGCGTCGAAAGCAAGCAGCAATATTATCAGCATTTTGCTCAACAATTGCCTCGTCTCTAGCTTCAACTGCTCGCCCCGAACAAAATACGGCGCTAGCGTAGCGTATATCTAGGAGGCCCGTGATAATCGGTCGACCACCCGAAGATCCGCACTCCACCGTCTGAATCATCGTCCCAGTCGAGCAATTGCCAGAACATTGGGGATCCAAACCAGGGCCCGATATTTTTCGCCAATCTGCTGAGTAGTCGATACTCGAATTGTACTTTTTGGCAGCAGCTGCATTCGCTGAACAAAGCAGCAGGCTTACTAACATGAAGGGCAGCATCCTAGAATAATATTGAGACATATAATAATTCTCTACGATGTGACAAATATACACCAGCTCTTCTAATTCTTTGCGCTGATTTTCTTCTATTTTAATCGCTTCGTCTTGCCCAGCAGAACATCTAGCCCGGATATTTAGCTAGGTTAACGATCTGATCTGACATGAATGCTTCAATTGAAAACCAACTGAAAGAGCCCCGTAAAGACTTGCAAGTGTGCCATAAGTAATGTCTTGGTAATCATAGAAAAGATTCTAATTATTACGTTTATTGTAGAAAAATCTTCAGGACTTAGGTATAATCCTCGTTCCTTAGCGGGTGGAGAAAAGCATGCTAGTTCGAATTGCCGTTTTCGCAGTCTTAGCGTCACAAGTCTTGAGCCCATCAAAAGTCTTCGCGCAAGACTCAACATCAACAAGTACTTCATCGACAAGCATTTCGAACTCAGTTTCGGCGCCCATCTCTATCGCACAGCCGGTTGCCCCGCCCAAGTTCAAAGCAAATGTCGATATACTTGTGATCGGTCGACAGATCGACGATAAATATTTTAATACTACAAATAGCTTAACGGCGGTCGTGCCACGTATCGACGTGATCTATAATTCTTGGATGAGTTTTGATCTCGAATTATGCGGCCTCTTTGTCACTGGTAATTCTAAAAATTTATATACGACTGAAGGCAAGGGCACCGATGTTCTTCTGCTTGACGAAGTTGCAATGACTTTGACTCCGACGAAAGAGCTCGAATTTCGCGCTGGTGCTTTATTAACCAAAATCAATCCGATCTATTCAATCATGACTGAAAGCACTTTTCTTGGGACAACTCAAAAATATAGCTTTCATAGTTCAGCTGAAACACTAGTTTTATCTGCGACTGCAAATGAAGCCGTCCCTTCTGCAGGCTCGGTAACTCCTGGCTTAATCAATGATGCACCCAATGCCTACTTTGTTACCGGCACACTTGCGGCCGATTTGAATTTAAATGCGCTCAACTCAAAGTTTAAATTTGCTACGACCAGCTTTCAGTTCGGAAATCTCTCAAGCAATGTGGCCTCAGATAGTCGATTCATTGGCAACTCTCCGAAATCATTTGACGGCATTGGCGATCTGTCACGATTCAC
>JAYVXS010000090.1:0-6602 GCA_043784965.1 Bdellovibrionales bacterium | reverse complement strand
GATAGGGACTGTAAGGCGAGAATACCTTGATCATCATTTATTTTGGAATGAAAGAGACCTGCAGAGAAAACTCGATAGTTTCATAGAGTACTAAAATTCGAGCCGCGTTCACTATTCGCTCAAAGGCCAAAGTCCTGAAGGTAAAATTGGGGATGTTGGCATCAAACAAATCGACTTATCAAATTATGAGTGGCGGTCATTCTGCAAAGGTCAATTTTCGATCCCAGTTCCTGCCTAACTTAGGTTTTGGAGAGTCACAGGCAGTCAAAATCGATTTTTTTAACATCTATCTCTCCTAATAATGTCTCTTTCGTAATGCGAGCTAAGCTCGATGTCAAATCGCTTGCTATATTCTTGGTAAAAATCAGCTTTGCGCGTCGCAGGACCTTTGCGGATAAGATAAGGTTTTGTTCCGACCAAATGAAGATATTTACGATACGAATTTTCGATTAAATTTTTGCTGTCGTTAAGCTCGCCTTCATGAAAAATTGAGCTTCAAATACCAAAGGCAGCAACCACTTATTTTGAAGTTTAGAAAAAATATCTAACCTCAAATCTACTAGTTTCTCCAATGAGAAGTTATAGTTTGAGTTTCGAGACTGTCTACATGACACTACGATGAAAAAATACTTCTCAGAACTCCTCATATAATACCTCTAAAAACTGCGACGAAAATTGTCATGCTTCAAAATCAATGACAAGACTTCAAAGCGAACTCGGTTTGAAGCCTCTATTGAAGCCACTATTGAAATACCATTATAAAAGTTGAATCAATTATGAAGCGTTATGACAACAAATCCTGGCCCATAGGACCAGGGTGTGGTTTGCCCCTGGAAGGGGCTTAGTCTCATTCGCTGTCCCCACCACATTCATCATTTATTAAACATGAGATTCAGTTAATTAATGGCTGAATCAATTCGACGATTGCCTTTGCATGGCGCACTTTCACTTCGTCAGTTTTCACGGTGAAGAAAATGTCCTTTTGAACTTTTGCAATCGGCAACTCAATTTTTCTAATAAAACCCATCTTCACGTCATCATCTATAATTAAATTAGGCAAAAACGCGAGGTGATCAGAGTTTCTCACGACCACTGCGGCAGACTCAGCTGTAGAAGCTGCCACACCCTTTTTTCTTTGAAACATCGGAATCGGAAATTGATCATCTCCCGCCACCAATTCAGTTTGACCCCAATAAATAGGATAAACAAAGGGCCAATCCAAAACCTGCTCAAGCGAAATTGAGGCATTGTCAAAAATCGGATGTTTTGACCGCGCATACAATTGCCATTTGACGCTTCCAATTTTTTGACTCAACCATGTGGGAGGCCACTTTAAATTTCCGAAATGAATCGCAATATTAAAAATTCCTTTGAGACCAGCCGAAATTAATTCATCAGGAGGAAAATCCATAATGCGAGCGGATCCGACTCGATTAAATATATTTCCCATCACGGGAGCCAAAACTCTCATACTAATAAATGAGTTCGAACCAAAATTAATGGGCTGAATGGCTTCGTTTTCGTCTGGGATTAATTTCCCCAGTGAGCCTAAACATTTTGAAATGATTTTGTAAATTTCATTTCCCTCTGCCGTGAGCCTTACCCCCGAAGCCGATCTCTGAATACACTTCTTATTAAGTATGCTCTCAAGACGCGCCAGTGACCTCGAGATCGTTGCAGGATCAACATTCCGTCTCCGAGCAAGCTCTCGCACAGAACTAAGCTGTGCAAGCTCCAGAAAGTTTATGAGGTCCTCTATCTTTAAGTCTGCGATCAATCCGATATCAACTGACTTCATGAATGCACCCTAACCGAGTGTTGCAGAAAACGCAACACTGAGCCGCGATATGAGGTCTATTCTACAATTAAACGAACTGTTAGGTTGGGCCAACGCGGAGGCCCTATGAGCACAGTTCTTAGCGAAATTTCAAATTTTGAAATGATCGAACCAAAATACTTCCTCACGCAGGAGCAAGCCTGCAACTGGACATCATTAGTACATAAAGCGAGCGCGTCTTTCGATCCTGAAGCAGATTTGCAGCGCCTCGAGGTCCTTCAGCGACGATACGGAATCAAAGAAAAACAAATTGCGTTTCGCCGCTTTGAGGTAGATGACGTCTTAAAGACGGATACCAAGGACATGAAGATTTACGACCACTCCCCACAGGGGACAGATATCAAATCTCGAACGCAATTTTTCTTTGATAAATCCAATCAAGTCTTTCAAAGTTTTTACAAAGACAAAGCGCAAGGTCCCGAGCAGCTAATCCATGTAACTTGTACCGGTTACATTTCTCCAAGTGCTCCGCAGATGCTAGTGAGCCAAAAAAATTGGTCTCCAAAAACCGGAATCACTCACGCTTACCACATGGGATGTTACGCTGCCTTACCTGCCGTTCGAATGGGCGAAGCCTTTGTGTCGGCCAAAGCTATTTTAGGCGAAAGCATCCAAGTCGATGTCGTGCACACTGAAATTTGCAGTCTTCACATGAATCCTAGCGTAAACACCCCCGAACAAATTATCGTTCAAAGTCTCTTTGCAGACGGGCACATTAAATATTCTCTGTCGCGAGCCGGTACCTCCACTCAAGGCTATTCTGTGCTCAAGGTCATGGAAAGCGTCGTGCCCGATTCAGCTCAAGACATGAGTTGGGTTCCATCTTCTTGGGGCATGGAGATGAGTTTGTCGCGCGATGTCCCCTCAAAAATCAAATCGCAAATCAAAAATTTTGTAAAAGAATTGCTTCTTAACACAGGCGTATCTCCTCAAGAGCTTTTCACGCATGGCTTGTTTGCCATCCACCCCGGAGGACCGAAAATCATTTCAAGCATCCAAGAAACTCTTGAATTGCGCGAAGATCAGGTCGCCGCAAGTAAGGAAGTCTTATTGAATCGAGGCAATATGTCGTCTGCGACTTTGCCCCACATTTGGAAGCTCCTTTTAGAAACAAACTACAAATCAAATCGACCCATTCTTAGTTTAGCCTTTGGTCCTGGGCTCACTATTTTTGGTTCGGTTTTTAGGATGATCTAATGAAGTCACTTTTACTTTTGCCATTTTTACTTCAGGGATTGGCGATGTTTTTCGACGAATATTATTTTCATCGAAAACGCACTCTTCCTCTCTGGGAAAGAGTGGGCCATCCCCTCGACACTCTTTCGGTTTTGATTTGTCTGGGATGGACTCAGCTTTTCGCTTTTAACGAACTCAATATCAAAATCTACGGAACACTCGCTTTTGCATCGTGCTTATTTGTGACTAAGGATGAATTCGTTCACCATTCGCTTTGCAGCAAACACGAACAATGGCTCCATTCTGTTCTTTTTGTTTTGCATCCGCTTTGCTTTTTGGCCGGCGGCATTTTATGGGCTAATTCGTCAAACCCTTCCGGCCCTTTTGAAAAATTGAGAACGGGAAGTGAGTCTCATTTTCTTCAAACTCAAATCGCCATTATTTTTTTGGTATTTGTCTACCAAGTCGTCTACTGGAATTTTTATCGAAAAAAACACTCAACTCAACTTTCATCGGAGCCAAAATGTTCTTAGATAAAAAAATAAACAACGACATTTATCATACTCTTGGCGAACGTTGGTACACAGCTCAAGATGATCCCATTGCTTTATTGCGAGCCGAATCGGAATTGGAAGTCCCATGGATCGATGAACAGATCACTCAAGAGTTATCATACAATAAATTTAATTTAAAACTTTTAGATTTAGGGTGCGGCGGCGGAATCGTTTCAAATCAGTTTGCAAAACTTGGCTACCAAGTCACAGGCGTTGATCTTTCACGAACAAGCCTCGACGTCGCAAAGAAATATGATGCGACCAAAAGTGCTGTTTATATCGAGGCTAACGCCTATGACCTCCCTTTCGAGAGTGAAAGTTTAGATATCGTCACCTGTCTAGATACGTTAGAACACGTTGATGATCCTCAGCGACTCATACAAGAAGCTCATCGTGTGCTGAAGCCTGGAGGACTCTTTTTTTACCACACCTTTAATCGAAATTTTTTAAGTTGGCTTATCGTCATCAAACTTGTCGAGTGGTTTATTAAAAATACACCGGCCAATCTTCACATCTACAAACTATTTATAAAGCCTCGCGAACTCATTTCGATGTGTGAAAAGCTGGGATTTCGCAATTGCAAAGTGATCGGGATACGTCCGAAAATCAAAGCACTCTACTTTTTCGATCTTTTAAAAGGTGTGGTTCCGATAGGTTTTAAATTTGAATTCACCGAAAGCGTCAAAATTTCGTATATGGGATATTTAAAGAAACAATAAACTCAAACCGAATTGAATCGGTGAGATTAAAAAAGGGAGAGAAAATGAATAAAAATGAAATCCAGACAAGCATGAATTTTGGCTTCAAACCACTTTCACGTCGAAACTTTCTAAAATTGACCAGCATGGGCGCTGGCACAGCTGTGGTTATGTCCATCTTGCCGAAAGCTTACGCTCAAAACCAAGCCCTCACTTCTGCGATCAGCAATAACCACGGCCACCAATTTGTCGGCAGTCTCGAGCAAGTCAAAGCCGCCGGCCCACGAATTTACGACATCAAGGGTCAAGCTCTGCACAATCACCAGGTCAATTTAGATTCACAATCTTTTACGCAGCTTTTTACAAAAGGGAGCGTCGATCTTCCGTCTACGCAGACTCTATTTCACAGTCATATAATTCGCTTAGTAATCGCTTAAGGATTTTTTCTACCGGACTAAGCCTGGGAGAAAAGTTCATTTTTTACCGTATCCTGAAGATCCGAAGGATTTCGGTTTAGTTATTGTACGTAATGGAGCGGGAGACGTTAATCTGCTAATCGCACCAAAATAACTTTGCATTGTTTCAAAGCTGTGCAGTTGTGGTAAATATTGCTTGCAGTTTTGCCTAAATACTTTAGCACTCCGAGGCGTTTGACCTTCGAAGCATAGATCTGAAATCGAAATTACTTCGTTGGTTAAGAACGCCATTTGGGTTTCGCTCACGATTTGGTTTTGATACCACCAAATTCTACCAAAAGAGAGATTTTTATCATTGAGCCGGTTATGTCTGAATTTTAATAAGATGACAGAGCAGCCGTCTTTGCGACCAAATGAGTTAGCAAGCTGACTTCCAGAAATGCTATTCGTGGACGAATGTTTTCCCAAGACATAGTCACGTATCGTACGACCGCCGGCGCTGCCCACTTCGGCATCGTTGGTCACTCCAAGTCGCAGTGAATTTTCAAACGGGAGAAGGGCAATCATCAAGGCGTCTATCAGCGTCGACTTACCTGATCCGTTGATACCAAGAATTGCGCAAGCAGAAGCTGGGGCAAATAAAAGTCCATCACTTTCGGCGCGGAGCTCGAATTTTTGGTATCCATGAAAGTTTCCCCAATTTAAAATCTCAACACCCGCCAAAGAATAGCCGTTATCTAATATCATTCAACTCCAGACTGGACCAACGATTTAAAGTGCGAAAAGTAGCTTTCCATTTGCGTTTTAACAGTTTGAATTTGATCGATCGGCAAGAGTATTTCACACAGCGGTGAGATCTCAAAGATCCCGGATTCCGCTCGAGTTTCAAACAAAATCTGTAATTCAATCAATTCATCAATGCATTTACGAAAAGCTCTTTCAAATTGGCTATCAACTTTAGTCAGTTGTGACCGCGAAGAATTTTCCGATCAGTCTTGCATGGGCAATGACTATTCACAAGTGGTTTAGTTCAATCTTTGCGAGCAACCTCGGACATTCCGTACCAGTATTTCCAAATATCGGTAAGAACATCCAAAGAATCTTGCGGTCTGTCCGCATGATGCATACGAATGTAAACTTCGTAACGAATATTATTACTTATATTTGCAGTAGCGGTGTGAGCCAGTCGAAAATGTGCAAGGATCATATCTCCGGCTTTCGCTTTAATTTGTACAGGATCGGGTAAATCAACCGGGGGAATGCCTAATTTTAAATTAGGGTCAGCGTCATGCTTTTGGAAATACTGTTCAAACTGACGATGGGTTCCCGGCCAAACTACAAAGTTACCGCAATTATCTTGTTCAATGTCGTTTAGAAAAAAACCAGCCAGTGCAATGAAGGGAGTTATACTTCCGGGTTTTCCATCCACTGACGGATGAAAACTATCAAGATGTGGTCTTGGATTATGAAGGCTTTGCGGGTCATGACCTGGAAAACGCAAAGCACACTGAAGATTCGTCGAAGGAATGACTTTACCTTTGCCCAGAGCAGACTCAACTAATGAAAAGGCATTCGTTTTCATTAATAGGTTTGTTAGACGCTCATCTGTTTTTAATTCAAGTGCATGTGTTTGAATAGAATCTAGATAATTTTCGATTGTCTTGTTAATTGTTTCACGTGCCGTCCTTATCATCTCCTCCGGAACGACTTGCGGGATAATCACCCAGCCATGTTCGAAGAGCTGTTGTTTTTGGAAAAGCGTCAATTCAGCCATAGCTCAATTTAATATCAATCCACTTTTGTGTCTAGAAAACAAATGTCTCTGAAGCCGATTTTGGTTTCGTTTGACAACTATTTTTAATCAGGCCATTTTTTCAAATCGGGGGACAAATTTCGAAGTTGCTCGGGATCGCACTGGCTT
>JAYVXS010000089.1:0-6630 GCA_043784965.1 Bdellovibrionales bacterium | reverse complement strand
TTCATCCAGTCAGTATTGAGGTGTAGCCAACGCCCAATGATTCTGGTCGCCAGATAAGACTTTAATCGACCTCATTGTACCTTAACCGGATAGGCAGGGAAAAAGGTACTCCTACTAATGACTGGTTGGCGCAGTCCGTGCGGCTCTTTCTTTTGTCTTAATGTCTGTGCCGCTTAGAGAGTCGATCGCCTTAAAAGTTTCAGCAGACGGAAAGCCAAAAGCCCAATCAATACCTTCACCTTTTAATCCGAGTACAGTAAATTTTTCAGCACCCTTAGTTCCAGCCACCAACATGCGGGCGCCTTGAGTCGCGGCAGCATCTGTCCAAGTGTTCTTCCCTTTAGAGGAACAGGCCTCAGAGAAATTGGGAATTTCTGATCTATCTCCAAGCGAGAATGAACTCGTCTTAATTGGTCCTTCGTCATATTTATGAAAATAGAGTTCAGTTTCTGAAAGTTTAGCTGACTTAACTGAAACACTCGCTTTGCAAGTTTTGATTGCCGCCAGAGCTTCTAAATTTGACGGGTCCTTTACAAATTCTTTTGGCAAATCTTTTTTCTGAGCACATATTGCACTTTTAATTTTGCTTAGATCATTTTGCGAAATTGGCGCATTCATCAGAATGCCAACAGATCCTCTTTCCTGAATTTTACCATTACTAGCACTCCCAAGAGGGTGCACATCGACACATTTTTCAGAATTTTTACCAAGTGCATTTACCATTCGACCTGTTAAATCGTCAGAGAATCCCTGATCTGCAGCATTCGAATATTCAAATGTGTAGAAATAAACACGTGCTGCCTCTCCTGCATATGTATTGGTCGAAGCGAAAATGTTAATGGCAATGGCAATGGCAAACATCGAGACCTTTTGCATAGAATCCTCCTAAAAATATAGTCTAACGCAACTTTATTTATGGATCGAGTCTAAGAATTGAGCTGCCCCCAGAAGGCAGCCGGACAAACCGACTAGTCTTTGTTTTCTTTATTAACTAAGGCCGCGAAAGGATTATTGAAAGGCGATTGTTGTTGCCTTTGCCCTGGTCTTTGCGGCTGCTGTTGATGTCTGCCTTGATTTGCAGGGCGCTGATCTTGACTTCTTGGCTGTTGTGCTTGCGCTGGACGTTGCTCAGTCGCCGCCCCAGAATTAGTCACATTAGATACCGCATCTATTGCCGCTGCTGGAGAAGTGGTCGCGGTAGGTGCGGCCTCAACTTGAGCTGGACGATCCCGTCTTGTTTCTTTCTTTTTCATTGGCTTTGCGGTCAAACGTTCGCGCACAATTTGGCTCGCCGTTTTATGCATATTCGCTTCACGTTGCTTGCCGAAAAGTTCAGCTTGAGCTTGAGGAGTCAAATTCTTCACTACCGGAGTCTCTGCTGCACTTCGGTCTGGTCTAGAACCACGTTCTGGTCGATCTCCACGCGGGCCGCGATCATTGCGTTCAGGACGTTGTCCCTCAGGTCGCGCCATCTTCTCTTCAAAGTCCTGGCGATATTTCTTCTCGTTTGGATTTTTAGCGGGCTGAACAAAATCATCTTTTGGTGGACGCGCATCACGTCTTGGTGGTCTAGGCCCACGATCATCCCGGCCACGATTGTCTCTCGGCCGATCAGCCATTGCCCTATTGTCGCCGGTTGGACGAGGTCCCCGTGCCTGCATTGCCCCATCTGGAAGAGTACCAGGCGCGCGCGGAACACGCGGCGTACGTGGACGCTGCTCATTGCGCGGTCTACGTGGGCGATCATCTGTTCCACCAGCTGAATCAGCTGCGCGAGGCATTTGTTTTGGACGCTCATCTAAAAGCATCGAGAGCGAAATTTGCTTTTTATCAAGATCGACGCTAATCACTTTTATCGTCACTTGATCGCCAGGATTTACTACCTTACGAGGATCATCGATAAACTGATGGGAGAGTTGCGACAAATGAACCAGGCCATCTTGATGTACACCAATATCAACAAAGGCTCCAAAGTTCGTAACATTACTAACGATCCCTGGACAAATCATTCCAGCTTTCAAATCCTTCATTTCAAAAATATCATCCCTAAAGGCAAAAACCCTATATGGATCGCGAGGGTCACGTCCTGGTTTTTCTAGTTCTTTTACAATGTCATCGAAAGTAAACTCACCGACAAGAGCTGCCCACTTGGTGCGGACTTCTAAAAGTTTTTTCGCGCCATCACCAATGAGCTGAGAAATTTGTACGCCAAGTTCTTGTGACATATCCCGAACCGCCATATAGCGCTCAGGGTGAATTCCAGTTTGATCAAGTGCAACTTTGCCGCCGCTAATTCTTAAAAAACCGCCGCATTGCTCATAAACCTTGCTGGTAAAGCGACCAACTTTCATCAGCTGGGTGCGATCTTCAAAGAGACCATTGGTCTTTCGAAATTCAACAATATTTTTCGCAAGTACGGGGCCAATTCCGGAAACAAATGAGAGCAGCGGAGCGGAAGCAGTATTGAGGTCAACACCGACATTATTCACGCAACTTTCAACAACGGCCTCTAAACTTTTTACCAAATGAGCCTGAGTTACATCATGCTGATATTGTCCCACGCCAATTGATTTTGGATCTACTTTAACCAGCTCAGCAAGCGGATCCTGGAGTCTGCGCGCAATCGAAATGGCGCCTCGAACCGTCAAATCTAACTCTGGAAATTCTTCACGAGCTACATCGCTAGCTGAATAAACACTGGCGCCTGACTCACTAACCATAATGACTGGAATGGCAGCATCAATGTCTTTTAGGATTTTTCTTAAAAAGATTTCAGCCTCTCTACCACCAGTACCGTTACCAACCGCAATGGCATCTATCTTAATCTGCTTTAAAACTTCAGTAAAAAGGCTCTTCGCTTTGCCGTCAGCACCATCGCCCTGAACATGAAGTACGGTATGAGAAATGAAATTTCCCTGCTTATCTATAAGTGCGAGTTTGCAACCCGTGCGTAGGCCTGGATCCACGCCCAAAACACATCTTGGACCAAATGGACTTGAGAGCAAAACCCGTCTAACGTTTTCAGCAAAAACAGTAATAGCATCTTTATCTGCTTTATCCTTCAACACTCGATGAACTTCATTGGTGATTGAAGGATAAACATGCACACTTAGCGCAAGTTGAGCACATGACTTTAAAAATTGGGTGGCCTGACACTCAGGAACTGAAAGAGCATTGGATTCGAATTTTTTAAGAAGTAATTGCTCATCTCCCTCGATTGTGACGGCAAGTTCGCCCTCAGTCCAGCCTCGGCGCATGGCTAAGTATCGATGTGAATGCTTGCCCTCTTGCAGGCTTCTTACACTCTCAGCAAAGTCTTTATACATTTCGTATTTTGAGTGAGTCTTAAATTCTTTTGTGCTTTTTGAGACCACTCCACCAAAACCAAAAAAGTTAGAACGAACAGCATCTCGAAGCTCTGGGTTATTTGAAATTTTCTCAACAATTATATCTTGAGCCCCTTTAAGAGCTAGCTCATAAGTGACAAAACCTAAAGCAGGATTGATAAAATCCTTCGCTTTGACCTCTAGAGTGGTTTCATCTTTTAGTTCGCCATGCCCCAAAGCCCAGATCCAATTTGCCAAAGGCTCGAGTCCAGCATCGCGGGCAAGGGTCGCCTTGGTTTTCTTTTTCTTTTTGAACGGACGGTAAATTTCTTCAAGTTCACCGAGATCAAAACTTGTTTCAAGTCGCTTCTTGATCTCATCGGTAAGATTACCCTGAGAATCTATTTCCTTTAAGACAAACTCACGCCGCTTATTTACTTCAGCAAAGGTCTCACTGGCTTCTAATATCTGGCGAATTTCAACTTCATCTAAATTTCCGGTTTTTTCTTTACGATATCTGGCTATGAACGGAACTGTCCCGCCCTCAGTATGTAAATCCAATACAGCCTGGACTGATTTTGCCGCAAACTTCGCATCTATCTTCTCGAGGTATTGATTAAAATCTATAGTCATTTTACATCACTTGTGGCGGTAAAGAATGAGGCCGTTTGATGGGTCATAAGGGGATACTCCAACTGTCACACGATCCCCGACCACAACGCGGATATTAAACCTGCGCATTTTACCGCAGAGTCTGGCTTGGATGGCGACTTTGTTGTCGAGTTCGACCTTGTAAAGTCCACCGGCGCCAGCGTCAATAATTTTTCCGTCAATTTGTGCGAGATCATCTTTTGCCATATGTGGGCTATATTGTTAGTCGAATTCCTAGGGAAAGTACAACTAAAATAAACTCTTTATTTATTAAGTGGGTCGAATTTTATTCGACCCTGTACTGAGCGGCGAGTTTTAGACTTGGTCGCCCCAGCCAACGACCAGACTAAGACTTATAATTCGATATCAATATTTTAATGCCTTCTTTGAATAATACTTCAAGTCGGTCATTAATGTTTGAAAGAATAAAACCCCAGCCTAATTTTACGTGCTGGAGTGAGGATTTAGCCTCAAATGTCTCACGCATATTATATTGCTTCGCTTTTTCATTTTTATGAGTGTCAAAAAACTTCTGCCAAATATCAGATAAATCGCCGTTACGATCGATCCCTGAAAGCAAATCACGCTCTTTCTTAATACGACGCTCTGAGGCTGACTTTTCTTTTGGCGACTTTTTAAGTGGCACCTCGGCCTCATCTTCGTCCTCGCCACTTGTTCCGGCAGCGATGCCCTTTTCTGCTGCAGCATCGGCCTCTTCAAGTTCGGCTACGTCTTCTACAAACTCAGCCAGGTCGGGATCTACTTCAATATCGTCATCCAAAAAATCATCCTCGGGATCATCTGCATCTTTCTTAAGCTTCGACCCCATAATAGAGGGACCAGCCGGCTTTTTGGACTTGGCAGCCTTTTCGGTCTCTTTAGCTTTGCCTTTCAGAGGAGCGATTTTTTCAACTGTCACTTTTTTCTTTGTGACATCAGCTTTGCTGGCTATCTGACCAGCGGCCTTAATGCTCGTCTTTCCCAAGAGATTATCTGTACTTTTGCCAGCTGATTTAGCAGGTGATTTAGCAGGTGATTTGATGGTGCTCTTAGCAGTTGTTTTAGCGACAACTTTTGCAGCAGGTGGCGCTTTCTTTGAAGGCTTCGCCATATTCGCAACAGCCTTCGCTTTGGGCTTTGCCCCCGCCGATTTTTTTGCTTTTGCTTTAACAGGCTTTTTCGCCATTTCTCCTCCGCAAGATGACTTAAAGGAATGATAACATTTGAAAGCTAGGCCAAAGACTTTGAGAAAACAAGCAATTTGAATTTGGTCGATGGCGGCTTCGTAATTTGCATCGCAGCGAATAAAGATTTGTTAGTCGCTTATGCTATTGTTATTTACTGACCAGCAAAATATTACAAGGAGGAGCTATGATACACTCAAATAACCGGGTAAAAAAAATGAATCCTAAATGGATACGGCAATAGAGATGTTTAAAGACGAATTTAATTTCTCGCAAATCCAAACCGCATTTTCTGATTTGGCAATCGAGTGCCATGGCTCTGCCCAACAAAATTTTTTAGGCGTCTCATCGGCAGAGGCACCGACCGAAAATTCTCTAGTTTTTTGCACCAAAGCGAACCTCCTTGAGACGGCAATCAATTCGCAGGCAGGCGGCATCGTTGTTTCAAAAACAAGCTTCAGCGAAACTAAACAGCGAATGCAGAGTAAAATTTTGATTTCTTCATCTAATCCCGAACTCCTAATGGCAAAGGTCATTGGCCGATTTATTCTTTCGACCCCATATCGTGATTTTTCAAAGTCTGGAGTACATAAGACTGCTGTCATTGATTCGTCAGCGCAAATTCACGCAAGCGCTTTTGTTGGCCCGGGAGCAGTTATCGGATCCAACGTAAAGCTCTCGGCTCACGCCTATATCGGCTCGAATTCCGTTGTAGAATCACACTCAGAGATTGGCGAACACACTACGATCCAAGCGCTAGTAATGATCGGACCACGAGTGAAAATTGGTGCCAATTGCGAAGTTTTATCTCAATCGGTCATAGGCAAAGAGGGTTTTGGCTATGCCCACGATGCGGCAGGCAACCACTTCCGCATCCCCCATCAGGGCTGGGTTATAATTGAAGACGATGTCCACATTGGATCAGGCAATACAATTGATCGAGGAACTTTCGGCGAAACTCGAGTCGGCAAAGGAACCAAGACTGATAATCAGGTTCATATTGCGCACAATTGCAAAATCGGCAGGGGCTGCTTATTGACCGCCGGTTTTAAAGTGGCGGGCTCAAGCACCATCGGCAATTTTTTGGTCACGGGTGGTAATACGCTCGTTGGCGGACATATGCATATCACTGACGGTGTTAATCTTGCTGCACAATCCGCGGTCAGCAAATCAGTCGAGGTTAAGGGCGACTACGGTGGCTCACCGCTTCTCCCTATCCAACAGTTTCTAAAAATGAAATCGACAATGGCGCATTTACCCGAAATGCGAAAGCAGATACGAAAATTAATGGAGAAAATATTTCCAGATGACGTTTAGAAAGCTTGCTTTTTTTTTACTGATCTCAATTTTATGTGTTCGTGTTCCGCTCATGGCTGCTGGCGCACCCAAGAAGGCCGCACCTCCCGCCGAGGCACCTAAGGTTGAATCCAAGGTTGAATCCAAGGTTGAATCCAAGGTTGAATCCAAGG
>JAYVXS010000088.1:0-6652 GCA_043784965.1 Bdellovibrionales bacterium | reverse complement strand
GTTCGCAGTTTTTCGGTTTCGGTCCCAGTTATGGGTGGGTCAGCTTGAACAAATTTGCGCATAGTTGATCTGCCGCCTACAGTTAGCTATGTGCCTAGACCTAAGTCTTGATTGGTCTTTGCGTCATGGGGTAGCATCAGCCGCGACTTACGACTTGATAATGGGTTCAGAATACAGAAGAGTACTTATGGGTATTAGCTTTTAGACTTCAGAAAACCACCAAGGAGTATTGATGACTTTAGGTAACAGAGAAGTATTCATTCTAAATAGCAATGTAAATAGCAATGTAAATAGCAATGTAAATAGCAATGTAAATAGCAATGTAAATAGCAATGTAAATAGAAAATTAACTAGAATAATAAATCAACAATTTAAAGTTATCGCTATTGCTGTCTGTTTAATCTTATCAAGTAGTCAGGCATTTTCATGGGGAGCCAAAGGGCATCAAATTGTTGCAATTGTCGGCGCCTCAATTTCGGGGGTCCCATTTTGGTCAAACAATACTCCGTCGTTTGAACAACTCTCGACCGTACCAGATCGAGTTTGGAAATCGACCAACCCTGCGCAAGAGAGATTGAATCATTGGTTTCAAGGTGACGCTTATACGCCTGTTTTAGGAAAAGGTTCTCTTTCGCAATTTCCACGCTCTTATCAAACGGCCCTGAGCAAATATGGCGAGTTAGTTATTGCAAAAAATGGCGTTGCTCCCTGGAGAATTCAACAGTTTTATGCACTAGCACTTGCTGCCTTAAAAAAAGCTGATGCCAATAGTGCGATGATATATGTGGGCGTCATGGCCCATTACATTGGCGATCTTTCGCAGCCACTTCATGATACTGAAAATTATGATGGTCAAAAAACCGGACAAGTGGGAATACATAAATTTTTTGAAACTGATATTATTCAAGATGTAGCAACTATTGGTAAGGAGGTACAGGCCCAGGCCACTACGATTTTGCAAAACCCAAAAAACATGAATGTACTAATGAGTAAATCAGCTATCGAACTGAGTTTTACCGAGATCGAACGAGCTCTAATGTTTCGCGATAAACTCCTTTCAAACGATGCTAAATTAGGTCGGGGCCCACAAGGAGCTCAAGTGCAATTGGCACTTGCGATTTCTCGTATGGCAGACGCCGCAGTAATTTATGCGGTTACCTTGAATCGTCTTTGGCGAGAGGCTGGTGCTAATATTCCGTCCGAGCGAATTTCTGTAAAGGATCCAAGTTTTATTCCAGACGATTTTTCAGCACAGCTAAAGTTGATTGCAGCAAAGAGAATGACCCTGGTTGACGAGCGTTCAGAGCACTTCGAAGACGACTGCGACCTTTAAACTTTGACCTTTAGTTTGCGATTAACGAGATTGGTCGCAGCAAGCTATATTCAATTTTTGCTGCCTGTGCGGCTTCAGCGGAAACCAGCGGTAACTTCATGTGCGTTGCCAAGAATTTCTGGACCGAACCAGCTGATTTAGCAAAATCGTTTGCATACCATTTAAACCTTGATCGACTTTACTGGGAAATTATCGATAACAAGTTTGAGCGTGAGAGCATTATAGCTATTTATCAAAAATGCGAGCTTTTGATTCCTCGACATTGAGTCAAAGTCTTTTTGTGTCACGTCCCTGTATTTCTTTGCTGTAAGCATCGAGCTGCATCGGATTCGCTTTGAGCGCGGTATAATTGATTTCACTCGTTGATTCTTTGATCACAACCGCCTGAGTGAACACTTCCGATAGCCGCCCATGGGTTTGATCAAAAGAAAACGATTTTAAGGGCAGCACAATTACGGCAAAGAGCACTATAAACCGGCATGTCATATTTTAACCTTTAAGCAACAGTGGCTTTTGGCGCCTCGATCGTTACACTCAATCTTGAGTAAAAAAAGTGTAACAAAGTTATCCGCCAAGTCACTTATTCTGTAGGGCATTTGTACGGAGGAGAAAATTATATGACTACTCGACAATCGAAATACGGACGAATTATTTTACTTCTCACGATAGCCGCTATGATCGCCGCATTTTTTATATTCGATTTGAATCATTATTTGAGCTTCGAATTTTTAAAAGCGAAACAAGCAGAATTAAAGAGCCTCTATGATGCAACCCCTTTGAAGTTCTCGCTGTTGTTTGCACTCGTTTACATTGCAGCAACCGCGCTCTCAGTTCCGGGGGCGACAGTCCTGACACTAGCTGCTGGTTTTATTTTTGGTTTTTGGCGTGGGCTTGTTTTAGTTTCATTCGCCAGCACCATAGGTGCCACGCTCTCGTTCCTCATTTCACGATTAATCTTAAGCGATTTTGTCGCGAGGCACTTTGCAGAACGTCTAAAGAAAATTAATGCAGGATTCGAAAAAGAAGGAGCTTTCTACCTGTTAACACTGCGGCTGGTTCCGGTGTTTCCATTCTTCTTAGTTAACCTTACGCTGGGCTTAACTAAAATTAGAGTTTTGACCTTTGCGTTTGTTAGCCAGATCGGAATGATTCCAGGCACGGCGGCCTATGTAAATGCTGGAACACAGCTTGGTCAGATCAATTCATTAAAAGGAATTCTCTCGCCAACAATTCTTCTATCGTTCACTGTCATCGGTATTTTACCACTGATCGCGAAAGCAGCCATTGGGCATTTTAAAGATCGGAAAAATAGGAAGCATTACCCAAAACCAAAATTATTTGAATACAATATGGTTGTCATTGGCGGCGGCTCGGCTGGACTAGTTTCGTCCTACATCGCTTCTGCAATTCATGCGAAAGTGGCCCTGATCGAAAAACACAAGATGGGCGGCGACTGTTTAAATACTGGGTGCGTTCCAAGTAAAGCCTTAATCAGATCGGCAAAGATCGCGTCCTATTTGAGGCGTTCTAAAGAATTTGGTATTGATTCTAATAAAGTAACGATCGACTTCGCAAAAGTGATGGAAAGAGTCGCTAATGTCATCAAACAAATTGAACCCCATGATTCGATTGCCCGTTATCAGTCGTTGGGGGTTGAATGTATTCAGGGCGAGGCAAAGATTGTATCGCCCTTTGAAGTTCAAGTTGGCGAGCGTGTGCTCACAACAAAAAATATCATTGTCGCTACCGGCGCAAGACCGCTAGTGCCAGCGATCGAAGGATTGAACGAAGTCGGCTACTTGACGAGTGACACCGTATGGAGCCTCCGAGAACGACCCCAAAGGCTCGTAATATTGGGTGGTGGGCCGATTGGTTGTGAACTCGCTCAGGCCTTTTCTAGGCTTGGCTCAAGTGTTTCGTTGATCGAGATGAGTAGCCGAATCTTAATCAAAGAAGACCCCGAGGTTAGTTTATTGATTTCAGAGGCATTTAAAAACGAGGGTATCCAAGTTTTGACTGCTCACAAGGCGGTAAAATTCAGAAAAGACTCAAACGGTAAATTCCTCATTTGCGAAAACGAAGGTAAAGACGTTCGCTTTAATTTTGACCAAGTCTTGATTGCTTTAGGAAGATCACCGAACACTTCTGGCTTTGGACTCGAAGAGTTGGACGTGAAGTTATCTGAACAGGGCACAATCAACGTAAACGAATTCATGCAGACCAACTATCCCAATATCTATGCTTGTGGCGATGTCGCGGGCCCTTTTCAATTTACTCATACCGCCGCTCATCAGGCTTGGTATGCGGCGGCTAATGCTTTGTTCAGGCCTTTTAAAAAATTCAAGGTTGATTACCGAGTCATCCCTTGGTGCACATTTGTTGAACCTGAAGTCGCGCGCGTAGGAGTCAGCGAAACAGAAGCTCGGGAACAAAAATTAGAATTCGAGATTACAAAGTACGAAATGAGCGACCTCGACCGCGCTATTACCGAAGGTGAAGATCGGGGATTTGTTAAAGTCATCACTCAAAAAGGGAGTGACAAGATTCTTGGTGCGACCATTGTGGGCGATCACGCGGGCGATATCATTTCCGAATATGTGGCAGCGATGAAACATGGAATCGGTTTAAAAAAGATTCTTTCGACAATTCACATTTACCCCACACTTGCGGAAGCAAATAAATATGCAGCGGGAGTATGGCAACAGAATCATAAGCCAGAGTTTGCACTGAAATTATTAAAGTGGTTCCATAATTGGCGGCTTTGATCCCAGCGGCAAAGACTGAAAAGACATTCTGCGACATCGCGCTCTGATTCAGACAGTTGGGTGATATTGCCCCAATGATTAGGTCGCCATGCTGATTAGGTTTACAGTCGAATGCTTTATCTAATATAGTTCATACATGAACAATTTGGAAGATAGATCGGATTTGAACTCACCCGAATTTCTAATTGCACTTCGCACACGGCAACCGCGTGAGTGCGAAATTCTCGTTCACACCGAGTATGTGAATCAGAACTACAAAGTAAGATTGCAAAAAGAAACTTTACTTTCCGCGGCCCGGGTTTATTCGAGGCCAGAAAAATAATTTGGATAGGTCGAAGGAGGTCATGATGCGTGTTCTACTTATTTCAGGTTCTGGTCGCAGGCAGTACAATTGTCCGGGGGTGGATTCAAAGTCACGAACGCTGATGCTGCGGATGAAGGAAAATCTTCCGGACGATTGGAAAGTAGACATCGAAGATCTGGGCAACGTATTTGCTCGTGCGCGCATCCAAAGCTGTAACGCTTGCGTCTCAACCTCGATGACCCTATGCGTGTGGCCCTGTAACTGTTATGAAAAGAAAAACTCAAAAGAACCCGATCTCATGTGGGATCTCGATATGTATTCGCGATTTGATCAAGCGGATGCCTGGGCAATTATTGGTCCGGTGAACTGGTACGGCCCGACAAGTAATTTGAAACTGATGTTTGATCGTCTTGTTTGCATGAACGGTGGAAACCCTCGAGAGGACTTGATCGATCATAAAAACCCAGAGCTTGCGATGAAGCTTGAGCACGCTCCCGAGTGGAAGGAACTAAGCCTAAACCATCTCGAAGGCAGAACGGCCGGTTTTTTCTGTTACGGCGATGCTGGGGGTGACGAGATAGATGAAAGTGGCCGACCCAAAATACTTGCTCATAAAGAATATTTTGAACCATCAGCCGAACCCTTTAAAAATATGCGCGATGCGTACGCCCCTCTCGTTTGGCAATGTCGGTACGGAGGTATTGAAGTGCCAGATGAACTTTGGCAATACTCCGAAATCGGAAGAGACCAGAAGTACAGCGATAGCCAAGCCGAAGATTTGGTCAAAAATCCTAGCTTTTTGACAGCCTTTGATTCTTGGACTACGCAGTTTAAAAGTTTTGTGAATGCTAAAGGCAAAGTGCAGCCTGGTAAATACCGAGCTTTTGGGTACGAGGCTCCCGGTCACAAAATAGCGGACATGAAACTCTTATGGAGAGATCTCAAAATGCGAGCGGGACATGCTCCTGACAAATCTTCTCCAAGAATTCAAAATGACCTGGGGCTCAACCGAGACGATACTTTTCAGCCGAAAAAGTCAGCGAGCGAAACGGTAAAAAATGGCCGAAACGATTCGTGACTGATATGCGGTTGCTTCTACTAGGTCTCATTTTCGTTGTTGCTCTTGTTGCCGAATCATTCTGGCCACTTCGCAATAAAACACAGCCTAAAGCGACGCGGCTCGTTCGAAATTTGAGTGTGGCTGCAGTTAGCATGGCGTTTGTACGTTTCGCTTTTTTGCCATTTGAGATTTGGGCGGCAGATTTTGTTACGCAAGAAAAACTTGGTTTCATGAATTTAATATCTTTAAATACGGTTACTAAAGTTTTAGTTTCGCTCGTCCTTCTCGAGTATACATTCTACGGCTGGCACTACCTCAATCACAAGATACCTTTCCTCTGGAGATTCCATAATGTTCATCACATAGATTTAGATCTCGATGTTTCAACGGCTTCG
The DNA here is from genome assembly GCA_043784965.1 of Bdellovibrionales bacterium. Taxonomy (GTDB): domain Bacteria; phylum Bdellovibrionota; class Bdellovibrionia; order Bdellovibrionales; family JAMPXM01; genus JAYTQQ01. The sequence continues at coordinate 795 of JAYVXS010000088.1, read as the reverse complement.
AGATTTCATTTTGGTGAGCTGGCATTTTCCTCTGTCTTCCGAATAGGACAAATATTTTTAAGCGGGATCGATGTTCCTACGCTTCTACTGTTTGAGACCGTCATTACGGCATTCGCTCAATTTCATCACGCTAACATTCGGTTGCCGAAAAAACTCGACTCGTTACTTTCGGCATTTATCATGACGCCAAAACTGCATGGTATCCACCATTCTGTTATTCGTGAAGAAACTGATTCAAATTACGGCACAGTTTTTACGATCTGGGACCGAGTCCACCGCACATTGAAGATCGGCATCCCGCAAAATGAAATTGTGATTGGCGTACCGTCGTACCTGAATTTAAAAGATCAAACACTTGCAAGCATTCTCCTTATGCCATTTCAAAAACAACTTGATTGGCAACTACCAACCGGAGAAGTTCCGCAGCGAAGGCTATCTGCCGTGAAGGAAGCCAATGATTGATAATCATTTTCGGCCCCATCTGGCAAAGCTAACCCGAGCATTGATTCGACTTTACAAAATTATTGGGCTCACTCCCAATCTGTTGATTTTAATTCTAATGACCGCTCATTTTGCGGTTGCACAAGCCACTCAGGCTCGAAATAAGAAGACCGTGTATTTCAATGCATGGGCGGTGTTAAATTCCTAAATCTCAATATGGGATAGAGTTGGGTTTTGTGATCTCTGTTTAACCGAGCAAACGGCTTCATCGAGACTTTTCATATTTTCCTGACGTTTTGATTCCCGGCAAGCGTTTATCACGAAGATCCTGGCAAGACTTTACTGAGAGATTTC
>JAYVXS010000087.1:0-6668 GCA_043784965.1 Bdellovibrionales bacterium | reverse complement strand
GTCTCTGATAACGTCCTGAAATATTGAGCTTCACTGTCTCCCCATTGAGAATAGCCAGCAAGCTTGTAAGCCTCATAACGTGCTTTCAAATCTCCGTTTGAATAAGGACTAGTCATCCCTACCAATGGAACTAAAACTATTCCAGCCAATAAAGCTACAAGTGATTTCATGCTCAGTTTCTCCTGGGATAACAAAAATTATTAAGGAGTTAAATCTAACATGGATCGCCTATTTTTTCCCTCTCATTCCGCATCCTAATTATAGTAAGGTGCGATTGTGTCAGACGGCTTTTCGATATTTGTGGGTCTGCAGTTCTCGGCAATCCAAAATGGCCCCTGAACAAAATCTACTTCCGACAACCAGAGGGCTCAATATTTTGATAACGCTGGCTTGATATCGTTAGCAATCGCAAAAAAATTACAGGATGAAGAGCTCAAATTGAGCCTTGATACATTAGGCACATCCATCTTGGTCTCTCAGGGCGCTGGCACAACTTGTGCTTTGCTTCAGAGTGATTCGAATTAAAAAACTATTAGGAATAGATTCATTTTGTTTTTGAAATCTATTTTTAGATTCAATTTTATTTGGGGAAATATGAAATACAGATTTAATCACTACTTGTTTTTGAGCCTCTCTACAGTATGTCTTTTGCTGGCATGTGAATCGAAGTTTAATGAACAAAAGCCTGAAGGAGTAGAGTTCGCAGATATTCAATTGAAAGATAGGGTATCAGCAAACTTAACGCTCGATGAAAAAATCTCACAAATTGAAAAATCGGCATTCAAACTTAAGAATATTATTTCGCTTTTTCGAAAATTTCAGCTAAATGACGACACAACTTATACTCCTATAGATTTACTATTGGATATTACGTCTGAATTGAAAAAAGGCTTACCACGTGGGTTAAAGGGGCTATATGCAAAGCAAAGCCAAATTCACATTCCAATTTCAAATCTCTCAAGTGAATGCCAAAAAGTAGATGCGATATTTAAGACTTTAGAGCCAAAAAACATCCAATCTGAAGGCGGTGAGACCAAAATTGAACTTTCCGCAGTTATCAGCATGAAGACTTGTTTTTCAAAAGATTTTATCGACGCATTCGAAATTCATGCGCAAGGGGCAAATCTAACTCTGATTATTAAGTCCGAGGCATTCAAGAAACTATTCGCAAAAATGTTGCCAGATGTACCTGATGAAATCAAGAAATTGACTAGCTCATGTAATTTTAATGGAGACGAGCAGAGCTTCATTAACCAAGTGAATTGCAACCAGCTCGCGATCCCGCTAAGCGAGACTGAGTCGGCTCTTCTTGATTCCTTTAGCTACTATCCAGCAGGCGAGACGAGATTCGAAGGATCTGGTAAGATTTTCGGTCTACAGGGCTTGAAGGCGCATCTTTATTTAAAGTTAAGAGATAATGCTCCGCCAGAAATTAAAATTAGTAATGTTGAGCCGACAAGCACTATTAACCCGCCAGCACCTAGTGATAAAAAGTAGTTACAATGCGATTTTTAAAGTTAAGATGCTGCAAATCGACCTTTCTCTTTATGGCGCCTTTGATTTTGCTTGCTATTGGCTGTGGATCGCAAAAATCAACTAATGAAGCTCCTCTTACTAGAGCATACAGACTCATTGATGCACAAAGAGATGATGAGGCAATTGAGTATTTAGATAAAATAATTCAAAATGAGCCCAATCCAGAGTATCAAGTGGCTTTGGCCTCAGCTTATGCACACAAGGCTGGGGTTAGAATACAGAAGTTTGCAAGTCTTGTCGGCGACGCAAAAAAAATATCTGAATTGCCTCACGAATTACAATTTACCGACAATAAAGATAAAGAAACTTCTTTTAAAGTCGACGATTTTGCAATTGCACTTTCTAGCCTTCTAATTAAATTTTCAAAAGTCCTCACTGTTTATGCGGCTATTCCGAGCGTAAATGCTGCTGATTCTATGTATCTTGAAGAGGCTATTAAAATAATGGATTCAATTGAAAAGCCTCGGCCATCAGACGGAATTTATCGGGCGATTTTAAGAGTCGTTCAGTTCAAACATTTTGTCGCGCAAGAAATGGTTGGCCCTATTGGCAATGGCCACCAAACGGCAAATGGCTGCGTACTTGATTTAAAGTCGATCAATTATTCAGTGGTAAAACTCGGACGTATTTTAGTGAATATTCTTGACGATCTCACCCTTGCTACTCCTTCTAAAGCTAAAGATCTGACCGGTCAGCGTGCTCAAATTGTTGACAAAACTTTCTCTTTGACTTTAGTTGTGACAGGTACGAGCGTAGCAGGTGAAGCAAGCAATGCCTTTATAAAGCATATTGTAGTTGAGGAAAGTTTTGGAAAGCTATTGAAATGCAAAGACGGAGTCACTCACTAGCTACAATTATTTTTCTATGTGCCTTTTTCTTTTCTGCCTTTTGTTTTGCTCAAGTCTCCAACTTAGCCTTCAGTCGAAATGCCCGAACCTTTGAAACCCAACAGGCGAGTCTTGTTTCTAAAAGCATGGCATTTGCGTGTCTTTCTCTTGAGGTAATCCCCGATGGTCTGCCTTGTAATCCAGCCTTCACTCCCTTGAGAAAGTCGGCAATTCTTGGCGTTGAAGGTCTCCTCTCAAATGGTTACTCAACGCTAAGTACAATGCAAAAACTATTGGCTGGCACAATTGATCAGGATCTGGTCAACGCTTTGTTTGGGCCTGAGAGAGTTTTGCAAATTGAAGGGAATGTTGAGCTTGATTTGATATCGCAGTATCTCAATGCTCGCTATACACCAGCCTCTGTAAAATATTTCTCAGTGGTTCGCAATGAAGCAAATCCCAATGTAGATTTGTATGCGGTCCAAGAAGATAATTTATTACTTCAGTCGGGTACTGAAATTCTAAAGGGATTTTATGCGGGCATTCAAATCCGAAATATCAATCGTAAGTTTGTAAAAGAGCAATTTTCACTTTTGATATTGTCAACTGACCAGGGCAAGCTACTTTTGACTCCAAAGACCCAACAGGCGACATATATTGAGCCTGGCGTAGCCTATGTTTATGACAGCCTTTGGCGCCCCCGGTTTTCAATTATGATTGCTAACCTTGGAGTACAAAGGGGTGACTTTACAAACTTAATTGAACCAGTAGAGGGACGGTATTCTTTCGGGATTAGCCCGTCTCTGCCATGGGGGAAACTTGATATCGAAGTAGATTATAGAAGTATGACTTATGATGAACCCGGAATTGGACAAAGATTACACTTTGGCAGTCTCTACCATTTTGGCGCGATGAATTTAAGTGGCGGCATTGATTACAACGGGATTTCGGGCGGAATATTTTACGGCTTGCAGCAGATTAATGCTGGAATCACCTACTCAACAACACATGTCCCATGGAGGAGTGAAGATTACTTTACTCAGACGGTATATGTACAATTCGGCTGGCAGATTTAAAATGCGATTTTTATCTTTGCTTTTGATTATTTTAAATATGGGCATACCATTTGCTTTGTACGCGAGTGAGGCACCTTCTGATTCGCATGAACTCAACCTAAATTGGCCAAAATTTGAGAGCTCAATGGCTCTAAAGCAAAATAAAGATTACGTAGATGGTTTGAGCTACATTATCAGCGGCTCCATTGCGTTGGTAGGTGGATTTGTGGGGCAAGGAATAACACAAGATCCACTAGAGAAGGGTGTGTATACGCTCTTCCAAACTATTGGTATAGCATCTATTGGTTATGGGGCCTACAGCTGGAAGCTGGGTGATGAAGACCGATTTTTTTACGATTCAGTAAGAAATGCGAACCTGACTGCTACAGACAGGAATGCAATACTCCGATCTTATTATCATCAGAAGAAAGTCCGTGAGCGCCACGAGCGGGATATCAAAGCAGTCACCCACAGTCTGATCGCGGCGGTAAATATTTACAATGCATCTCAACAGAGCAAGGGCTCTGTGCAAAATGGCCTATATTTCATTGGTGGGGTCAATTTGCTTGCCGCAATTACATTTTCATTTTGAATTTATTCAATGAAATTCAACAGGATTTTTTTGTATTACGAAGCTTTTACCATCTGATAAAAAGATCTTTTATTTGAAAAAGATTAGGCGTACAGGTTATAGGCATTAGGGGGATTTAATATGTTGTATTTGCAAAGATCAAAGTTCTTTTTTTTATTCTTTTTACTTTTAAGTTCTACTACACAGGCACAAGATTTAGCGCCAGGAATTTGGCAGGCGAAATCTGAAGGGATCCTTAACGGCATTTCTATTTTGCCTGCTGTTGGCGAAGAATGTATTTCTTCAGAGCAAGCTCAAAATCCAAAGACCACAATTTCAAAGATAATCGAAAAAATTGGATGTGTCCTAACTAGCTGGAGTATAAATGACGGCAATTTGGAAGCCTCGCTCGATTGTAAAACTAATCAGTTGAGAGCAAAAGGCAAAATCCGTGGACAGTTTTCCGAGAAGAGTTATGACCTTCATGGCAATGTCCAAGGCGTATATCTCAACTTCATTCCAGCTTCGGCGAACCTTATACTCAGGGGTCAGTGGATGAGTGAGTGTGACTCAGCTACCCATATGCTCTGAGTTGACTTCCGAATCTAAAAAACATCTTTAAGTTCTCGAATTAGATCGCGAACAAGTTTTCGCTCAGCGATTGCTTTTTTTGAGTAGCGACCTGTTTTTAGATGGGCGTTAGCAATTTGTTGTTTGCCATCCTGAGTTTTCGGACCAGTTGAACATCCTCCGTGCATACGGCAATTCCCATTTTTCATTGCTGGCCCTTTGCACCGCAGACCCGATCGCTTTGATTTTGATTTGCAGCGTGGAGCCTTTGATGGGTCCCCTGGCTTATTCCCATTCTTAAGCCATCCTCGCCGCTTTGCATGGGGTTTATCTAGAGTTTCGATTTTTGGCCCCCTCCCCCCACTGTGCTTACCTGGCCGACGACAGCTTGCCCACCAGTGTAGACATGGACCAGTACTAGTTTCCGAACATTGATTTGCTAGGCCATGAGTTTGAAGGAGCTGTAGCGCCCGACCTATTTCTTGTGCGTTTTTATTTTTATGAAAAATTTCTTCAATAATTTCAGTCTGGGTGAATCCTTCGGGGCTAATTCGTAAATTGGCTAAAATCTTATCCGCAATTGAGTCGCCTGTACTGTCTCCGAAGATATGAACAACTCTGATCAGCGTAGTTCCAAATTTCATTTGCAGCCTCAAGATGTCGAACCTCAATGACATTTGAACACTCTTGAATGGCATATAAAGCACTTAGCCTCAGAATTTGAGCTTCGGCTCTTGCGGTAAGGCTACCAATTAAGCCAGGCCTTTCCTCTGAAAGAGTAAAATACAATATTTCCCAAAGTACCCTTGCCTCTATTGAGAATTTAAGCTGGCCGGGGACTTTACCAAAAGTGACCGCAAGGTTTATCTCAGCATGGACTGAACTTAGAATGCCCAAGTTAAGATTTCCACCATGTGGCAGAATTTTAGACCGTTTTACCGCAATCCAAAGAAATCGATTTGCAAAGCCATTTAACATTTCAGTTTGTGAGAGATACTTTGAAAGCTCGGCTTTTGTGATATGGCCAATTATAGATATGTGAGCGTCTGTTGCTCTAATAGGATCATTTTTTGTAAGAATACCAAGTTTACCAGTGTCCCAAGAATCACGGATCACTGAACTCAATTTATTGCCATCGCGGGACAGGACTCTTAGTACGCTCGCGAATTCAGTTTCCACCACTAATAGACGTTTATCAGTAACACCCATCTCAATGATTTTTCTTGGCTTCGGAAGTGCGACACTTTCATTCACATCCAATTCGGCAGGATTACACCTAGGGCCTTTGGCCAATTCGATTTAGACGCCGGGATTTGGGCTTCAAACTTCTCTAGAGTATTGTCGCTGAGTAAGGCTAGGTATATGGACCGGCTCCTAAGGTTCGGCAATAATTTTTTCTGTACGTGGATTTAATGAAATGATCATTTTCATTTTTTGAATAATCGGAGTTGCGCCATTATCGAAGCCAATGACATCAACCGTCGTGCTAATATTTAGCGTGATCAATCCGCCCTCGCGGCTCAGGTCCTCATATTTTCAATATGGTATTAAATTAGTCTCAAAGACTTATACTACTGCAAATCAGAGGTGCCATCATTCAATTGCATTGAGTTGATTTCTGGTGACATTTTTGACAAGTCTGGGCTAAATATTCCGCTAAATATTCCTCAGGGGCGATCTCTTCGAAAAGAAAAAACAGATGCAATAGCTTATATAGTTACTTGTTATAAACAGGCTGAAAACGATGCTGGTTTTGTAGAAATAAATTACTATGCCGAGATCTCGTTGTCGGGTCGTTTAGACGATTTTGCCATGGTCTCAGCGCGGAGTAGAGCCTCAAATAAAGACTTTGTTGTCGATGCGGCTGAAGTACTTGCGACCACTGCGGTGGCCGCCTTGAGTTCAAGCTATCTCGCAAGAAAAATGATATATCCCGGAGAAAACGATAAAGAAATTCACGCGGTTGCCGGAAGTATCATTGGTTCTATAGCCGCAGAAATCGCATTTAAGATTTTTCACCTTTCAAAAGACCAATCACTTATTGCGGGAATTTTGGCCGGATGCACATTTGGTCTTTTAAAAGAGTATGCCTATGATAAAAGTCGTCAG
>JAYVXS010000086.1:0-6716 GCA_043784965.1 Bdellovibrionales bacterium | reverse complement strand
TGCCAAACGCGGTCTGTAGGACCAGCGGTTGGCAGCGCGCCCTAATTAAAATTGGACTTAGAGCATTTTTTTTACTCGCTCTTCAATTAGGTCATTTTATTTTGCAAAATGAATTTTAAAGTCAAATTTCTCTATTTGAGTTTTATTTTTTTACGTGAAAAGGCCTTGCGAACGTCTGCGTTCAGCAAAAAAAGCTCATCCTGACCTTTGCCGCTGCTGTTCGGGCTCCTGCCCTATTTGCTTGGGTGCCATCAGCCTGCGTTTAGGAAGCCCACTCTATTCGCTTCAGGCTGTGTTTTTTGGTACCGTAACTGGGTTCGCGCTTCCTCTTCTCCAAACCTCTTGGGCAACAAATAATTTGCGTCGACGGCGTTTTCTTGCGGGCGAAATAATTGTAGAAAAACCGACCACCCAAACCTCAATTCGACCCCAAACCCAATCACAAAAAGCTTTACTATGCGTTTTTAAAAAATGAGGCGCGCTCACGACCTCGGTACCATCTCGAGATAAAACTCTGTTCATTCGCAGAAGTTTTGAGAAGCATTCTAGATAGTTGTAAGTTGTCGAAAGCGACTGACCAAATTCTTCGGCTATAGATATCACCGATTGACCGTCGTGGACCTGGTCTATCAAAGATCGAAGTGATGCCTTTGCCAATCGCTTAAATGGAATCAAAAAGTCTGGCAAAAAAGAAAACGAATTTTTCGTATATGGACAATAGCCATGTCTAATGGTGAGGAGAGCTTTAAAGCCTAGTTCGGCAATATGTGCTTGGCGCTTGTAATACCCCTTCCATTTGGCGCAGCCAGACCGATGGCAAAGCGGACATTCGCTCTTAATTTTAGGTGTGAAGTGGTCCGGCAAGCTAGATGATATGCCCTCTAATAATTCATTGCTCGCATCAATATAAGATTTGATACCGGTTATGCCATTAGACTCAAAAATATTTAATGTTATAATCATAAGGCTCGCGTAGCGGATTCGTAAACCCAAATCAAGCGAAACTTTTGTGCTGTTACTTTGGTGGGTTAAATAATTATCTCAATTTTAGACATCTTTATTTAATCCGTTTCACTTTGGCCTGATTATTTATTTAGTAAAAATCTTGGTGCTATCCCTCAGGTTGATTTAGGAAATTAACAATTGGCGCGCAAATAATTTTATACAAACGCTTTAGATCAAAGCTGATTCTCTCGGCTCCATGCGAAGGCTCAGCTTTTCTTAAAGCTAAAATCTTTCTCTCTATTCTTTTCTTGGTTTGCTTCGGAGAATGCTTTGGCTTGCGAGATTTTGAAAGCAAGCTGGAAAGAGTCTTAAACTTCTTAAGTCGCTTCCCCCATAAGTAAAATTGATCTGTCGAAACACCTCGCTTCTCGCAAACTTGCTTCACTGACTTTTCTGAGGCGCAGACAGCTTTAATTAAATAAAGGTGACGCTTGATCTCTTTATCTTGATTAGCATTTGCTTCTTTTGAAAGGCCGGGCAATATCAATCGTAACTGAATCTTCAGTGCAGACATCTCATTCTCCGTTGTTAAGTTTTACGCAATAGAATCAAAGCATTGGCAAGACTGAGATGTCTGTTTTTTCTTTACAAACTGGACCAACAAAAACAAAGCCAAGACTACTATGCTAATAAACCCAACTATTTGAATAAAATCTGCCGCTGATGTCCCAAAGTAGTTTAGCCCCCAGAGCAACTGGTGTTAGGACTGGTTTTTGGAGGAATCACGCAGAAGTGACAAAACTTGGCGCAGATTAATTTTACTTTGTGATGCTCCCGCCATTCAATGATTTCTGACTAAACAGCAAAACGAAGAAGTGCCTTTAAAGAACGTATAGTGGCTTTGAAAGCCCTTCTCTTGCCTTTTTACAGTTAGTGTCGATACTTAATACAAGGCATATGAATTGCACTAATATTGGATGTGTATTGGCTAAAGGGTTATTTAGATTATGCCGTTAAGGAAGTGACGTAATGGAGAAGATTCAAAGCGATAAGGACAAGACCTTGGAATCTGCCAGAAAATTAAAATTATCAGCCCAGGCCAGTGAGTCTGCGGTGTCTTTTTGCCAAAAAATTAAAGAAATGAGTAAATTGGAAATTGGCTGGAATGGTTATAAGGCAGAGCCGCCCAACAAAGTGGCCATTGAATTGGCGCTTTTGGCTGTGGAAATTCTTGATGGGTTGGCCTTTTTACCAAATTTCGTGTCTCCTTCATCAGAAAATGGAATTGGATTTACGTTTGAAAACAGCGGTCGATTTGGTTATGCTGAATTCTTCAATAATGGCGAAATTTGTATGTTGACGGATATAGAGGGAAACAATCGTGAGGTTTGGCAGGTCATATCCAAGCAACATCTTTCCGAAAATCTTAAAAAAGTTAGAGCATTTATTCAGGACTAGGCGTCCGCGACACCTTTATAAAAAAAACAGGATAGCAATCCAAGACTTTCAGCCAGATGAGCGTCTTTTTCTTAGATTTAGTATTCATCAAACATGTGATAATAAGGCTGGACTTGCGGCATTCTCTTTCCCGGACCAATCAGCTAATCGAGAGAAATATGGAAAAAAATGCGACTGCCTCTACCCTACGGATGATTTAAAGTCTCTCGATATTTTTAAGAATTGGGGGATTATAAGTTTAATGGTCGGTAAAATTCCAAAGGAGATAGACGATAAAGCTGCAAAGGCACAATACGAAGTTTATCCATGGCACGACCCTTTGGAGAAATCATATTCACATTCCGAAATTCGTTGTAAAAAAAGGGGTGGGAACTTCGATAGAAATAGAGAACCGTCGCGGACAGCAAGGTTGGATTATCGTCGAAGTCTTCATTTGGTTGCAGTTTTTGAGAAAAGACCAATGGAATCATCTGCAAATGTCCGATAGTTGTTTTGGACATGGCATTTTTCAATTATGAAAATAAATATTCTTAAATTAATCACATTTGGTATAATTCTTTCTCTTAACGCTGCTTGGGCCGAACCCGCTGGCAATCTCAAGATTCACAACTTCTCAGAAGCTAAAAAACTAGCCATAAAGATTCACAAAGACAATAGAGTCACAATTTACTGCCCGTGCAAATACACTGGCAGGGTCGTTGACCTCAAAAGCTGTGGCTACCAAGTCGCCAGTGATGTCAAACGTGCAGGTAGGCTAGAGTGGGAGCATGTGGTGCCTGCAGAGGCATTCGGGCAGGCATTCACTGAATGGCGTGAAGGTGCACCTCAGTGCTACAAAAAGAAAACTGGTAAAGCATTTAATGGCCGCAAATGTGCCGAAACTAATTCGGACTTTGCGCACATGGAAGCCGACCTATACAACCTATGGCCAATCATAGGCGAACTAAACGGCCTACGCTCAAACTACTCGATGGCTGAAGTTGCCGGTGATGCAAAAACATTTGGTGGCTGTAAAGCGAAAATTCTAGAGCGAAAGTTTGAACCAATGGACGCCGACAAAGGCATTGTAGCTCGTGACTATATTTACATGGACCTCAACTATCCAGGTAAAGGCATATTTAGCGGCAAGAACAAAAAACTGTTTGAGGCCTGGGATGCGCAGTATCCAATTGCCGATTAAGAATGTAAGCGGGCGAACATAATCAGAATTATGCAAGGTAATGAGAATCAAGTTTCGGCAGAACGCTCCAAAACTAAATACTAAAAGTAGATTTGTGCTGCTATTATCGTAAAACTTGAAACATATGGAAGCACGATATGAAAAAACTTGCAGACAAAAATCGAATATTACCTCGCCCATTCAAAATGCCATGGGGCAAAGGCGAAATTACCGAAGAGGCTTCATATGTCGGCGAGTGGCACGAGCCGGTAATCCAGCTTATGAAGTACGAAGATGGCTCAACAGCTATTCGGTTCGCTCATTAGGGCAAGAGTAGATTTCAGCGGTCACCTCTGATAATTGCAACAAAAGACTTGAAAAAGATGAAAGCTTCAGTAGCTAAATGTAAAGAACTTAAAAGATTTCTTAATCAACTATTAAAGTGAGAAAAGATAGCGAACCTTTTGATGAAGTTTTATCAAAGAGCTTCAGCCTTAATAATTAATCTGAAGTACCATGGCGAACAACTTCACCAGGAGCCTTATCCGAATAAGGCCCAGCCACGACCACTTCAGGCTCCAACTGTTTTGGTTTTGTGTCTTGGGGTCTTATGAGCGTGAAACAAGTTACATTGCCTGATTTCATTTCCCTACTAAAGAAACCTGTTTGTTTCTTCGATTTGCAGAAATCACTTCCTGGGAGTTCCTTATTGATAAAAGTAAAACTACCATCAGGATTGGCCGATTTATCTGAGCGCTTAATTATGGTTCCATCTTTGGTAGCAGCATGAACGTCCTTGCGCACACTTGTGTAGCTTTTTCTTATATATCCAATAATGGGTCTTTCCGCCATCTAAAGTCTCTAGGTCCGCTGCTCCCCAAGCTAAGTAGCGAAAATCACGAATCAATCGTTTCAATGAGTTAGCAAGGTTAGAACAAGCTAACGATCACCGACCATCACAGAAAATCACGGTCGTGATCTTATAAAAGTCTTACTGAAGTCTTAGTCGAACCAGATTTTACGAGCCATTTCATCCCACTTTCCCCAATAGGAGCCTCATTTATCATGAGATCAAGTTTTCGACGCTCGATCGACGATGCTCGAGCAACTTTTGCTAATTGCTCACGCTGAATAACTTGTTCGGTCACATCCGTAATCGCGACGAGAACTCCCTCAATTCCTAAAATAGCATTTCGTATCGGCTCGTAAACAAAGTTGAGATAGAGCTTTTTTTTTGCGCCAGTCTTATCGACAAATTCAAAGCGCGTTTCAGTGCCGACGTAGGGTTTGCCACTTTCCAGAACGTTATCCAAAAGCTTAACAACGCCTTGCTCCTCAGCCTCGGGAAGAGCTTCAGAAACTGTTATGTAGCTGAGTGGCGGCTGCTCTAGAATTTCAAGAACTTCAGAGGCTGACATACCCAGAGGGCGAAGGGCATCGCCGGCGCGAACTGAGAGTGATACTATGGGCCTAGACTTTTTAATGTATGCAGTTCAGAATTCATCATGGCGTTACACGAAATTGGCTATCTCATAATTGGTGGTGCACTTCAATGTTGGTTCGGCAGTGCGGTTGAAAACACGTGCCCGAACGCGGAAAAAGTTAAGCCTGCGGGCATTACTCGTGAAGAAGCCGGTGATTTTGAAACACGCGAAGTCCATTATGAGGAAAGTGGTTTCACCGTTTTTAACCTGGAAAATGACAACTTCGAGATAAGAAAAAAAACCGGCGAAAAAAATAACATCCGCCTTTCAGATTTAAATCGCCAGACTCAAACCGCTTTACCCAAAATGGTGTCTGCTGATGAAGCGAAAGCTTCACTTTGGCGTTATGAATCTCTCGAAGAAATTTTCAAAGGCGCGATGATTAGCCACGAGTCCGATTTTTTACCGCTCCTCCGAAAAGATGACTTAAAAACTGCGCTAAATATTCCTAAGGAGCAGCTTGAAAGCATCAGACAGGACCGCATCAATCGGGTTTTGACAGCCAGCCAGTTTTCACTTCCGGTCGGGTACATCGTCACATCGGTGGCATGCACCAATAAAAAAATCGATGCGAACACAACATCAGGCTCCTGTGCTGGTCCTGGAAAAGCCACGGCTTATGCAAGACCTGACCGCAACTCTGAAAAAATTCTTGAGGCTTCTCTGTTGTGGGCCCATCTAGAAGGGCGAGCTGTCCAAAATAATAAACTAAACCCAGCAGAAAAATCTGAAAAGCTATTGGTATTTGAAGAACAAGGTGATTGGATTCGTATGAAGCTTGTGGTTTTAGAAAAATCGAAACGCCTCGTTTGGCTCAACAAAAAAGACATTCCATATAAAATGGTGCGTTTGAGCCAAACCGATCGTGTCAAAACTTTAATCGAATTCTTGAATCCAACTTCTGGCTCACCAGCAGATGAAAACCGCAATCTGTCTGAAAATCTGAAACTTTTGAGCGAGCAGCCGCTTGATCTGGACTTAGATTCGGCCGGAGAGACGAAGTGGGCTGACGGAATTCTCTGGGTGAAAGTGGGCGTTCGAAGTGAACCTCACTGCTCGGTTGAAGAATCAAAACCTATTTCAACAGGATGGCTCCCTTATATTGTGCCGAAAACCAAGAAAAAAGTTTTAGGCTGGTACTCGCGAGGCTGTTAAATAGGTCCTCGGTGCAAATCCTATGGCGAGGTGGCTTGCGATCATTCGTAACCACGGCATCCGGTACTGCTGATTTTTTTTCGAGAGATTGATAAGCTTCTGGTCAACCCAGGAGGATATCATGAGAGCCATAAAGAAACTCGAACAAGCAGATCAAAATTAAGTGTTAGCGGAGTTGAGAGCCAAGATTGAAGCGCACCGTAAGCGGCATCCCAAGCAAGCCCGTTTGCCCAAGAAAATAAGAAATTTAGTTTTGCGATTGCTTGGTGAAGGTGCGTCGTCAAACCAGTTGGGCGTGGCGATAGGAATGAGCGGCCGTGCGATTCGGTACTGGCAGAAGTTAGATCCTAAGTTAAAAAATAAGCAAACGAAGAAATTGAGAATTTTAAACAGAGCCCAGCACGAGCGCGCGGTCCCGTAACATAACACATTAATATCGGATTTAGCTAAATTGGGGCCTCAGAGCGCCTGGGGATAGGATTGAGCTAAGGCAAAAAGGGCTTTTATCCGCCTTA
>JAYVXS010000085.1:0-48350 GCA_043784965.1 Bdellovibrionales bacterium | reverse complement strand
CGCAGTGAAAAGGTCTCGAAAACGCCAGGAGCGAAGCGCCCAGACTAGCGAAGCGGCGATTGCAACAGAAATCTGATGAAATATCCGGGCTAGGTCTTATACCGGGCTTGCAAACGCATTTTCAGTCGCAGTTCCGACTAATTTATTAGCGGGACAAAATAGCAATAATATCTACAATGGCGTGAGTTATCTTGTGACCTATAGCTTGCTTGCGTCTGATGGAGCTTCCACTTCAGCTTTTCGAAGAATTGTTGTATCTCAGGGGCACGTTCAGAATGCAAATCCAAGCATCACAGATATATTAGATATATTAGTTTCTGGAACCAGTTTCGCGGCGATGCCCACTGCAGTTGCATCTTTGTTGCCTTCAATTCCGGCAGCCGCCGCAGAGAACTATTCTTATCGAGATTCTCTCGGCACACTTGTTGCGTCTACTGAGAATTTACTGATCACATGGTTCAGCAATGCAGGAGATTATCAATATATTCGAACTGATTTTTTAAGTTCAAATCAATTTACGCCCGGAAAATTGCCCCCAGTGACGGGGCATTATACTTTTGTTTTTGTTGTCCGTGACGGACGGGGTGGCGAAGCCATCTTGCAAAAAGATTTTTAGCCGTTGCTGCCGAAGAAACAGTCTATTTGCCTGTCTAATGTCTCATCTAGAAGATTGTCTAAGAAATCGCTTGAAATCAATAGCTGCGGCTTTTTTCAGACAGTTTTTGCTTTTGCAAATCACTTATGAGTCTTCATGTTTTTACTGGACATAAATTCTCGAATTGGTCTAGTTTTAGGGCTCTTGTTATGAATGAGCTCATCAACTGAAACTAGGAGAATTTTTATGAAAAAGTTTTTAACAGCAGCTGCACTATTGGTGCTAATGGTACCAAATGCATTCGCCTCAAAGGCGCGTCTTATTTCGTTGGGTCAAAATCCAGATGGCTCATCTTATATTGAGGATACCCGCTCATTATTTTTGAATCCCGCCAATATCAATACAACGAATGATTTTGCGAATTTCGAGTTTGGCAACCAATCTGGTCCATTTGCAACATCAGCAAATTCAGAAGGTGGATTTTTTCATAAATGGGGCGCTTATCATATTGGATTGCAACTCGGTCGCCAAGCTGATTTCAATGCAGTGGTAACAGATATTGGAACTTACAATGGCTCAACATTTAAGAATCCACAAAATACAATTGAACTTCAAATTGGTAGTGGCAGCTCACTTAAATGGGGCTTTGCTTTTATTTACGGGATGACAGAGAGCCGAACAAGTACCGCATCTACCCAAAAGGCAAGTACTTATGAATTTCGTGGTGGTATCAAGCGTGATAAGTTAGATGCCTATGCCGCACTTGATATGCTCAGCCGTGCCGATAATGATTTTGGCGTTGGAACAAATTCGCTCACACTTAATCCAAGTTTCAAATTGGGGGCTGGTTACGAAATTAGTAGTGAGCAAAAGCTTTATGTAGAGAGCAGATTCATGAATTATAAAGCAACTCCGGGTACTGGTAGCGTTGAAACAACAGCAAGCATGACTGATATTACGGCTGGATATGCGCACTTTCTAAACCCAGATTCTTCTACTAAATTTTTCTATTCTGCAGCTTTGGCCTATACTAATAATTCAAATGCTGCTTTGAAGAGTACCAGCATTCCGCTTGTAGTAGGTCTTGAGACGGTGGCGACTGATTGGTTGAAGTTAAGAGGCTCTGTTGCTCAGAATGTAGTTCTCGATCAGAAAGTGACAACTGTTACTAATTCCAATAATCCAAATTCAACAACTGTTTCAGGAGGCGTTGGAATCAGCTGGAAGAAGGTCACCATTGACGGCACTCTTGCCGGCACAGCAGGTAGCTCAACTGCTCCAGCAGGTGCAGGTATGGGGACACAAGGCCGTATTGATGGAAACAACTTTCTTGCCAATGCCAGCATGACCTATATGTTCTAAGAGAATTCAGAAATATTGGGGCAGCCGATAGCAGAAGTCTGTCAGCTGTCACCGAGCTCTGAAGGATCTATTTTTTTACAGCAGTATTGGCTTCTGGCAGAGCTTCTTCTTCAAAGGCTTTTGGATTAATCGTCATGACCCAATCGCGGTAATGTTCATAGATCAGTTCAATGGGTCCTGGAGGATGTACCGGCCCAATATAGAGTGTGAGCGTTCCGGTTTTTGCAAAAACCCGGCCGCGTGGCCAAAGTCTACTGCTACCATCGATATAAATAAATAGAAGTGGCGTAAGTGTTCGTTCTGAAAAAACACTCACGCCTCGTTTAAATTCTTGAATATATCCATCAGGTGATCGTGTGCCTTCAGGAAAAATTATCAGCCAAATATTTTCGAGATTAGTAAGCAAATTAATGCATAAATCGAGAGCCTCACTTTTACGTTCTCTGCGATCAATGGGAATGGCGCCAAGACAGTGCTGTGAAAAAAAAGTAAATAAAGTATTTGAGAAAAAATAGTCTTTGGCCGCCGCTATGTAGACGTCCATCCAATATTTAAACGGAATTGCAGCGGCAATGGAGGTCGCATCTAGATGTGAGGCGTGATTGCTGATGATAATTAGTTTTGGATAATTTTTGTGAATTTCTTCAAAATCACCTATCACTTTAAGGTTAATATAGAGCTTAAAAAACCAACCTTTTAAGACGATTCTCCAGAGTACTCGAATGACTCGACTGAATAAATCAAAGTGTCTGGTGAAAATGGGCAGATGTTTGAGATGAGAGGGCAGCTTCATCCATTGATCATTTTCGTAGTCAAAATCTTTCAAAGTCGACCCTGTGCATAGAGCTTAAGAAGGTAACTCATTACATAGTAATAAATCGGAGCGACAAAAAGAAGTCGATCAACAACAGTGAGCAGATCGCCGCGCCCAATAATGAAGGCGCCGACATCTTTTATGCCGAGATCCCGTCTTATGACTGAAAGAGTGAGGTCGCCAAGACTTCCGCCAAAACAGGCAACAAAGGCTGAGGCCATCCAAAATACTTCACTTCGAATTGGCAACAAATGTCTCATTGCCCATGCCAATGCAAAAGTCAGAATACAGGAAATTAAAAAACTTTCTAAATTTCGTTTTGGATTTATGCGGTGAAAAATCTTAATCTTGCCAACTCGCCGGCTGATCGCAATATACATATTGTCGTATACTTCAGTGAGTATAACAATATACAGAACCAAAAATGGGCCATGATCGAGTTTGAGAAGCCAGCCGAGATGCATAAATGCCCAACCTAAAAAACTAAATGCAACGAGAGTGAGCGACAGATACTGAATCATATGTTTGGTAGAGTCTCTAAGAATCGGGATGAAGCAAATGAATCCCAAAAATATCATCGGCCCAACTTCGTAGAGTGATTGCAGATCGAACTCAATACAGAAGCCTAAAAGAATGATTCCGATATAGGTGGCCCAGACAAAATTGCTTCGATGATACATACCTGTCATCTGAAAAAATATTTTCGCACATGATATTGAAAGAATGGTCAGTACAATTAGCGGCCAGGGTGAACTTAGGCCCAACAGACCAACGAGTACCGGGGCTGCAAATACCCAACTTTTTAGGCTGGCCCAGCCGGCCTGAAACTGTGAGTTCCTATTTCTCAAGAAAAACAAACCTAGGCCAATAACCAGCATGGTTCCAAAAACTAAATAGACGGTCTGTCGATAGAGTAGATCATTCCACATTACAAACATTTGATTTCGAATCCTTGCTTTTCTCTCGTCCAACTAGCGTTCGTATTAGTTTGGCAGTTCAATATTATGATCTTTTAACTTTTTATACAAATTCGAGCGAGAAACCTTTAGCACTTGTGCCAATTCATCAATTTCTGGATAGAGTTTTAGAGCCTTTAATATGATTTTTGCCTCAAAAGATTGCATGACCTCATTCAAACCAGGACTGAAGTCGATGTCTTCAATTTGTGAACCACTGAAGCTTCTAGGTAAACAGTTTACGACATCCTCCCTACGAATAATTGGCAGAGGAGAATATAAGCTAAGTTGTTCAATGATTCTCTTGAGTTCGCGTACATTGCCAGGAAAAGAATACTCACTTAAAGCCAATTTGGCATCCTCAGCTAGTGACTTATTTCTTTTGGGTCGTTCGGCTTTCAGAAAATACTCACATAACTCATGAATGTCTTCGCGGCGCTCCCTGAGAGGAGGCAATACAATTTTTTTACCATTTAGCCGCCATAAAAGATCGTCACGAAATTTTTGCTCGCGAACCATTTGATTTAGATTCTGATTTGTTGCAACGATTACGCGTACATTGATTTTCATATTTTCTTTGGCCCCAACCCTACGAATTTCGCCGCTCTCTAAAAATCTCAGCATAATGGGCTGAAGTTCAAGTGGTAGGGCCTCAATTTCATCAATAAAAAGATCGCCGCCACTTGCGGCTTCAATCAAACCAATTTTATTCTGGTCGGCACCAGTGAAGGCCCCTTTGACGTGACCAAACATTTCAGATTCAAAAAGCTTTTCGGAAATTGCTGCAATATTCACTGCAATAAAGGGCCGCTCAGATTTGGGCCCGTGGATGAGGTGGGCAGCGACCTCCTTACCAGTTCCTGACTCACCTTCAATTAAAATTGGTCCACTTTCACTTTGTAATGAGGCAATTTGTTTGCAAACTTCATGACTTTTTGAACCTGATCCGATCCAAGCTTGTGAGCTCTGAAAAGCCCGATGAGTTGCATTTCGCAATAAGATCAGCGCTTCAATCTTTGCTAAAACCAATTTAAATTCTTCTGGTGCCAATGGCTTTGCTAAATATCTTGAAGCGCCTGCTTGCAAGCAAGCCTCCATTAGATGGCGATCGAGATCTCCCGAGAGCGCGACAATTTCAAGATGTGGATTTTGTTTACTGAGCTCTCCGATCAGACCAGGCCCTTCAGGTTTCTTAGCTCTAAGTGAGTCAGGGGCAAGATGCATATCAATAAAAGCAGCATCAAAATTTCTACCATCAACACCTTTAAGTGAGAGGGCATGAACCATTCGCCAATTCGAAGGGAGCAACATTTTTACGCTTTGGGCGATCAAAATGTCGTCGTCAATGAAAAGAAGTCTCAGACGTTCATCATTGGAGCTAGATAATTCAGACACGGGAGGCTCCCTTAGGTTAAAAGCAGTTCATTCAAAATACTATTCTATTCAACTGAATCTCATTATGACAAGATGATCTTAAAGATAGATCTTCAGCCATGGCTCTTGGCAGACTATGCAGCAGGGATCAGATCTAAGGACTACAGACGCTGATTATTTTCAGATCACTTTTCCAGGATTCATGATTCCGTCTGGATCGAATACTTTCTTAATTTCTTGCATCAGACTAATCTCAGCTTGAGACTTTGAATGTTTTAGATAATTTCTTTTGGTCAATCCAACGCCATGTTCGGCTGAGATTGAACCCTTCATTTCACCGATCACATTAAAAAGTAGTTCATTAACCTGCTCGCAGTTTTTAATAAATTCTGCTTTGCTTAGATCTTTTGGCTTTAAAATATTAATGTGCATATTTCCGTCGCCGATGTGGCCAAACCAAACAACTTTAAAGCTTGGATAATTCTTTTTCAATATCAAGTCGACTTGTTCTAGAAACTGCGGGACTTGAGAAATGCGAACCGACACATCATTTTTATATGGAGAATAGCGTTCAGTAGCCTCACTCACATCTTCTCTAAAACGCCAAAGAATGCGCGCCTGAGCTTCATTTTGAGCAATGGTTCCATCTAGAACCAAATTGTTCTCTAGACAATCTTCAAAAACTTGAAGCATTTTTTCGGCAATCAACTGGTCGGTGTTTTCAACTTCAACCAGTAAATAATTTGGTGCACGCCTCGCGAGAGGAGATGTAAGCCCGGTATATTCAGTAACTAAGTCAAGTGCAATATCCGAAAAAAATTCGAAGGCCGTTAGTGGTACGGCTTCGCGAAACTTCTCAAAAACCTTCATCACAGAGTCAAGATGGGGAACACCTAAAATCATGACGCTTAAAGGCTTTGGTTGATGAGTAAATTTAATTCCGATCTTGGTAATAAAACCCAATATTCCTTCGGAGCCAATAAATAGATGTTTCAAATCAAGTCCTGTGGCATTTTTAACTAAGTCATTTCCTAAATGCAAAATCTCCCCATTGCCAGTGACGACCTCTAGGCTTGATACTTGATCTCGTGTAAGTCCATATCTTAATACTTTGACGCCACCGGCGTTAGTGGCGATGTTTCCGCCCATTTGGCTGGACCCTCTAGATGCAAAATCAACAGGGTAGTAGTGGCCCTTTTCCCATAAATACTTCTGTAAAGTTTCAGTAATGACCCCAGGTTCGAGATGTACAACTCGATCGGTTTCATTTATGTCCAAAATTTGATTCATTTTATCAAAGCTTACGACGACTTCATTGTTAAGTGCCACAGCGGCGCCACTGAGGCCGGTTCTCCCTCCGGAGGGCACTAAAGAGACTTTATTTTTTCTTGCCCACATGACAAGTTTTTGCACTTCAAGTGTGGACTTCGGGAAGACCACGGCTCGGGCATTTGACTCAAAATACTTGAGCCAATCTTTGCCATAGAGTTTAAGACTTTCTGGGTCAGTTAGGATTTGCTCTTTCGAAAAAATTTCATTTAGTGATGAGTTTGTCATATCATTCGCCTTCAGAGGTTTGCGGTTTGCGAGTCTACTTATCAAGAGAGCAAGCTTAAGTTTTGTTTCTGGTGATGAGCTTTAATTTTTGAAACTCATCTATCTCTTCAATCATGAATGCAAGATCAGCCTTTCGAGTTTTATATATTTCTTCTATCAAATGAAGTGCAACTGGTATTGCGGAGTGCAAAAACTCGCTATGATCCATGCAAATTTTTTCAAGAATTTCTGCAAGTAAACTCACCTCTGGTAAGCCGTAAGTTTTGCCAGTGCCTTTCATTTTATGAAATTCACTTTCAAGTTCTGCCAGCTGGTTTTTTTGAAAAAACAGAACAAGTCGTTTACCCTTTTCAGGTAAGCTATCGACGTATTCAAGCTTCAGTTGTTTCATCAGATCTTCAATGATCAAGCTGCCTTTGCCTTTGAGGCCTCTGTTAAAGACTGAGGCGGTGAAACTGAGTTTTTCTTCCATTCAGGTAGAGTGAAGTAGAACATCGCGCCATTTCCTTTTTTAGAAAAAACACCTATTACGCCTTTGTGTTCTTCGACAAGGGCCTTAGCAATAGCTAATCCTAGTCCTGTGCCTTTGACAATTGGATTTTCTGCATTAGCAGCTTGGCGAAATTTCTGAAAAATGAGTTCTTGATCTTCTTTAGCAATTCCAGGGCCCTCATCTTGTATTTGAATTTCAAGAGCCTGTGTGTTGGTTTCAATTAGCTTAATAAATATCTTGCCGCCTTCTGGCGAAAATTTGACCGCATTTGAAATGAGATTTGTCAGCACCTGTTGGATACGATCTGGATCTATATACAATTCATAGTCTGCTGAGGCCTCAAAAATGAGTTGAACCTTTGAATTATAGGCAAAGGCCGATAGTCCCTCAGCAGTTTTCGAAGCAATTTCACGCCAAGATTCCCATTTTAGGTTTAAAGGAAGTCTTCTGGCCTCTATCTTTGCAAGATCTAGTAAATCATTGATTAGTCGAATGAGGCGATCGGTTTCGGTTTCGGCAATTTCAATCAATTTTTTTGCAGAGGGGTCAATGGGACCAGCCACCCCAGCAGCAAGTAAGCTCAAGCTGCCCTTAATTGAAGTCATAGGTGTGCGAAGCTCATGACTTGCTATGCTTAAGAATTCAGATTTAGCCTGATCCAATGATTTCAGTTCATCCATATTGTTGATCACCCGTTGAGCGAGAGAACTAAATGTTCTCTGAAGAGCGCCAATTTCATTGTTAGCGGGTTGCGAAAATTGAAATGAGTAGCGATCAACAAGAAAGTCCATCATACGGTTTGTCAATTGGCGTAACGGCTTAAAGAGCGCACTTTTGAGAAGTAATACGAGCACGGTAAAACCAAGGATCGGTCCTAGGCTGGCGCATATTAAATTGAAGATAAACCGTTTCTGCCAAAAATCAATGTCAGATGTGGTTTTTTGATAAAACGCCTTTTCGCCATTCAAAACTACAACGCGCCTTAGTTCTGCTAAGTGAGAGTCATGGTTTGAGTAGGCCTGAATGAGATCACTTAAATTATAGGTTCGTTGCGACTGCTCCATATATCTTTTGATATCTTGCAGTTTACTTTTGATATCTCGATTAAAATTACTGGGTTCGAGATCGAGCACGATATTTCTTAAATTTGAACTTTGGCTAAGTTGTTCATATTCATGATTTAGCATTATATATGATTTGTAGCCTCTGACGCCAAAAAAAACTACGCAGAAGATTGCGCTCCAATACAGAAATAACACTCGAAATCTAATTAAGTTCATGCTGAGGCTTTCATCAGTTTTGAGTGTATTTCATCAACCTGTTTACATATTTTCATTGGATCAAAAGGTTTCGCAATAAAACCACCGCCCAATTCATAGTACTTCTCTATTTCCTTTTCTTCATTTCGCGCACTTAAAAAAATGATTGGAGTCTTAATCAAAGAAAGTTTACGATATTCTGTCGCTACTTGAAGGCCCGTCTTTTTTGGCATCATGCCGTCGAGTACTAATAAGTCGTAGGTCTCGGCTAATGCTTGCGCCAAAGCTTTTTCTCCATCAACAGCGACGGTAACTTTGTGGCCACCAATTTTTTCAAGACAAGTTTGGGTAATATACACAATGCTTGGGTCATCTTCGGCCAGTAATATTTTCATGAAACTTTCCGTTTGATTTGAGTTTTGAAAATCCAAGAGCGAATTTTTTGTAATGTTGTATCATCCGTACCAATAAAGGCCATACGAATTTCATATCCTTCACGCGGTGATTTGAGTTGTAGGCAAGACAAAACTTTTAAATGGGGCGGTGAAATCCCCATTTCATCATACATCAAGCTCGCAACATTTGTTAGCTTGCCCTCAGCCATAGGATGCGGACTGGTTACAACTAAGCCCATTTCACTTACGGATGTCATTTGAATGGCGAACTCCACTTTGGCTACCGCAAGTGCGGGGGTATCAGTAAGTTCAACTTCGCTTATGGCGACAGCGGTCGGTGATTCCAAAAGGCGTTCGATCTTTTTTAAGAAGAGAATGGGATCAATTGGCTTTACAATATAGTCGTCGACTCCTGCATTTAAGGCGCGATCGATATCACGCTTTTCTCTGCGACCAGTCAACATGGCAATTTTTACAGTTCGTAATGCTTCTTGATTTCGCACAGTTTTTACAAAATCAAAGCCAGAATATTGCGGCATATTGGCATCAGTAATGATTAAATGAAATCGATACCGCCCAATAAGATCAATGGCCTCAATGGCTTCATGTGCAACCATTACGCTGTGCTTCTGACTTGCTAATAGGTTTCGTGCTAGACGAAGCAGATCTTCATCATCATCCACGAGTAATATATTCGCCATTGTATTCCTCTAATTCTAAGTACTTATCGGAATTCTCCGGTGAAATAGGATATTAATTTTCGCTCGAAAGAGTTCGGTTTCTTGGGTTTCAATAGAGCTTAATGTTGCAGATGCTAATGGCTTATAATGAGGCAAAATTGCAGAGAAGTTCAAGGAATCGTCAAAT
Source organism: Bdellovibrionales bacterium (assembly GCA_043784965.1). Classification (GTDB taxonomy): domain Bacteria; phylum Bdellovibrionota; class Bdellovibrionia; order Bdellovibrionales; family JAMPXM01; genus JAYTQQ01. Next base: position 38,678 of record JAYVXS010000085.1, on the reverse strand, counting down.
ATAGGGTGCATTGTGTTTTTTTGTTGGTCTAGCCCGGATATTTCATCAGTTTCGGTCCCGGTTATGGGTAGCTTGAATAAATTGGCCGGCATGCTGATTGTTGAGCCTGCCCCTGCGCCTGCCCCTGAAATCAGTTTAACTGTCTCACCGTCCCTGAGCTCCGGTTTTTAACCTTTTACCAACTAAAAAAAAGAAAGAACTTGGTCTAGGTTTTAGAAAGGACTAGTTTTATTTTGGGTCTATTTAGATGAAGGTCTTTTCCCGCTATCAAATAAAGCGTAGAAAATGCAAACACGGGCGGCCCCACTAGCAATAAGATAAAAGCCGGCAAATGCCCACCAAGGTCCACCAGCAATTGCCCAGGCAAGCATAAGACAACCAATAAAAAGTCGAATCCATCGATCAAAGAGGTTCAGATTTGCTGACATTCTTGAGATGATAGCAGAGACCTTTTTAAAAATTCAAGTGAAAGTGGTGCAAATGGACTTCAAACTCATTGGACTTACAAAGTACGTGGATCGGATATCAATCCCACAAATTAGAAATCGCATGATGGATGTCGCAATCAATCTGGCAATTCCATTTAATCGTTGGCTTGGGATGAAAATTATTTCAATGAGTCAGGTGCAGGTACGAGTCAGCTCTCCACCAAGAATTCTTCGCAGAAATCATGTTGGTGGCGCACATGCTTGTGCACTCGCGCTTTTAGGCGAGTATCCAGCAGGAGTACTTATTAGCCAAAAGTATTCAATGCAAGACTACCGCATGATCATTGCAAAACTCGAAGTGGATTATCACAAGCAGGGCAGAGGTACACTCATAGGCGAAGCTACGGCCCCATCAGAATGGCCCGAAGAAAAAGATGGCGAGCTTTGGTTAGATCTTAAAACAGAAATCAAAAATGAAAAAGGCGAGCTTGTGGCGCTCGCCAAAACAAAATGGCAACTAAAAAAATGGGAGTTGATCAAGAGTCCCGAAAAAAAATAGACTAACTTTTTCTGGGGCCTCGTCCGAGGCCACTTTCGGACGGCACCAACAATATCTTGTCGATAATTTAATTGGACTGATCTTGCTACTTAAGAGCGTCTTTGAGTTCGCCTGATTCAAACATCTCAATCATGATATCACTGCCGCCGATGAGTTGTTTATTGATATAAAGCTGTGGGATCGTCGGCCAATTACCATACTCTTTAATACCTTGGCGAATTTCTTGATCGATTAATACATCAACAGTTTGAAATTTAGTTCCGAGTTCGTTCAAAATCGCAACAGCTCTTGCTGAGAACCCGCACTGAGGCATCTGAACGTCGCCCTTCATGAATAAAACTACCTTATTTTGCGTGAGAATTTCGTCAATTTTTTCTTTTACCTGCATTTTAAACTCCTATTTTAAAGCGAGGGTCGCTTTGATGGTAAGTGCGTGCACTTCACCGGTTTTAAGTTCTGGACCAAAAACGCCCATAACATGCTGATGAGTTTGAATGCGACTCATCCCTGTGAAGGCATTACTTTCAATTTCCACATAGTAATGGTCGGCAGTACCAGTTAAATCCACTACGTTAATTTTTGCACTTGGATATGCCTCTTCCAGGCGCTTTTGTATTTCATTTGGCGTCATATATTGTAAATAACATAGAGCTTGGCCCATTTGCAAGGGCCCAAGCACGAGCTAGTTGAGGCTTTTACAAAATTATGTTAGGGATAGGGATGATTTTAGAAGGATTTGTCAGTCCCGAACAGATTAGAAAAGAGCGCCTTAGATCGCAAGAGCTCAAAGCCAGTCAATGGTGGAAGCAGCAGATCGGTCCCGGCCTTTGTCATCATTGCGGAACTAAGTTTCTCAAAGCAGAGCTCACCATGGAGCACTTAATTCCACTTTCTCGAGGCGGAAAATCAAATAAAAAAAATATTGTGCCAAGCTGTAAGGCGTGCAATTCAACTAAGGGCCATAAACTTGCAGTTGAAATTTCCTTCGAGCAGATCTAACCCGGATATTTCATCAGATTTCTGTTGCAATCGCCGCTTCGCTAGTCTGGGCGCTTCGCTCCTGGCGTTTTCGAGACTTTTGAAAAATCCGGGTTAACCCTCAAGTGGGCAAACGATCACAATAATATCCTTGGCTAGTGTGCAATTTCAGTTAAAAGTTTCCGACAGTTAAATGAATGGCGTAGGGAGACTCTGGGGTGCTTGTATTATTTGGATATTTGACACTATTATGCTGTCCCGCATATCTGGCTCTAGGATTAAGTTTGAAACCAGCGTCAATATTAACCGGGCCTACTGGCGTATTGATGCGAATTCCAAAGCCCACCGAATGCCTATAGCTATCGGGCGAGTCCGAAGAGGCCTGATTTACAACGACGCCTCCGGCATCATAAAAAATTGCCCCACCAATTGAAAAACCTTTCGCTTTAAAAAGCGGAAAGCGCAATTCGCTCTTTAGCAAGTAATAGTAGGTCTCAGTGGTATACTTGAACCTGGTAATGTCTCCGTTACCGAGTGGCGCCAAATCATATACGTTTGGAAATTGCTCGTTCGGTCCAAAACCCCGAATGGTAGTGGGCCCACCAAGAGCAAAAGCCTCGGTAGACGGAAATCCAGAAACTGGCACCGGCACATTGGTATAGCCTGCTTGAGGCGGGATATTATAGGATTCTGAGTTCTGGCTTAGGTTTCCGGCATAGCCGCCGCGAAGTTGATTTACCCAGACTAAGCTGGCGGTCTTATTCAGCCGCTGATAGTTGGTGGCAGAATTATCAGTTTTGAAGAAGTGCACATAACTGTGAGTGTCGCCAGATGAGCCCAGAAATGGATCAGAGTAAAAAAATTGGGTTTTAAAATAGGTGCCGCGAGTGGGATTAAAAATATCATCCCGATAATCAATTTCAAATGTCGGTCCGGCCTTAGCCACGTCAACAAAAAGGGTCACTGAATCAACATCTTTAGGGGCCTCGAAGCGATAAAAATCCTTAATTTTTGAAAACTCCCAAGCGTAAAAAGTAATTTTAAAATGCCTTGAGATCTCACGTTCGATGATAAAATCAGCCTGCGTCTTATTTTGTATAATGGCAGCTCCGGCCCCGGGTTCTGATCCGGTACCTAAAACGGTGGAAATGAATCGATCTTCACGGGTAAGATTGAAGCGCCCGTTGTTCAGAGAATTTAAAATATGTGGTTCGTAATAGCCAAGAGTTTCACGATTCTCAAGATATTGAATCGATTTATCCATAGAATACCATAGATCGCCCCGAGCGCTAATGGCGCGTCCGGTACCACCCAAATTTTTATAAACAAAGCCTAAAAAGCCTCGGAAGGTCAATTCATGCTCGTTGTTAAATCCAAGGCCTGGATTAAATAAGCCAGCATCGTCTTCGTTCAGAGTGATGATAACTGTGCGCCTTGGGATATTGGTCCCATCACCATCGGTGCGAATATCAACTGAAGAAAAAAGCTGCAATTTTTGCAAATGATAAGTGGTGTCCTTCAGTTTTTCTTGAGTGAGAATATCACCAATTTTAAAGCCCAATTCGCGTTCAACTACGTATCTTTTTGTAGAACTTAATCCTTGGATTTCAATTGCGGCAACAATGACTTTCGGACCTTCTTGTAATAAAAAATTAATTTTAGCTTCGGTATTGGTATCGTTAAAACTAACTAACTTTGAATCTTCATTCAGAATCTGCATTTCAAGATATCCAATTGAATGGTAATAATCTTTGATCGCCTGGATGCTGCTTTCTAATTCGTTTTGTAAAAGGGGACTGCCGGCATAAATGCTCATTTTGCCAAGTAATTCTGCGCTCGAGATGTCTGAGTTTCCCTTAAAGTTGATTTCCTTAATTATTGTCTGCACACCCTCGTCGATTGTGATATTAGTGTCACTAAACTCTTTTGATTTAGAAAAAGAAGTTCGAACTGAAATAACTTTGCTTTGCAAAAAGCCTTGATTTCTTAGTTCATTCGTTAGATTTTTCAGGCCGGCTTCAAAATCCTTACGGTTGTAAAAACCAAGATTCACGATTTCAGAACTACTATTGCGAATGATATCTGAGTAGTATTTCGATGGACTTGTAATTTGTCCATCGACCTGGAGCTCACGAATTCGAACACGTAAACCCTCATTGATTTTAAAACGGATCTGTTCTTTAAATAACTTTGGAAAAGACTTTTCTTTAAAATCCACTTGAACATTTGCGAATCCAATATTCAGGTAGGCTTTGCGAATACGTTCGGCAAGGTCAGGGGCAAAGCTTGTCGTTGCACCAACTACTTTTTCAAGCTCAATGGCTTCAAGCAGGTGACCATCAGAAAAGTACATATTCCCCTCGAATACAAACTCATAATGTGTTGGGTTGTCGATGATGTAGTTAATTTTTACCCTATTTCGCTCCTTGTTAAAGGCTAAGTTTGGTGCTGATATTTTGGCTCTTAAAAAACGATCATTAGAAAAAAATTCTTTCATCGAATTTTCAAAATCTTTTAGACTTGAGTTCGAGAGTCTGTCTCCTATTAAGTATTTTGAAAGTCTCTTAGCTTTTAGAGTAATATCAGGATTGCCACACTCAAAACCAATGCTGACAATCGTGCTTGGCTCGCCCTCAATTATCTTAATATGTACTATAATTTCAGACTCTTTCGGCGTTTCAAAATCAATATCGATTTGCGGATTCAGATAGCCTTGCTCTGCATACTCATTTTGAAGTTCGTCGGCGTTTGCTAAAATTTCTTTTCGTGAAAATATTTGATTTATAGATATACCAAGTTTTTCAATGATGTGAGATTTACTAAATTGATTGTTGCCGGTTATTGTAATATCCTTGATGGCCCTCAGGATGCTCGCTATGACGACATACTCTGCAGGCCTATTGTCAGGAAAACGCTCATGAACTTCAATGTTTGAGAATTGACCCGTTCCCATTAAAAAGCGTATTACCTGATCAGCTTCTGCGGCACTAACATCGCGCTCAAATACAAATGAGAATTTTTGCTTTATTTTGGCAGACATTAGCGAGGGCACGCCTTCAAATTTGAGAATGTGAGGTTCGGCAAAACAATTGCCTGCAAAGATTAGGATAGTAAAAATAAAACAGTAGAAAGTCCTCATTTAAATTGAAACCGATATTCGAGATCAAGTCCCAAAATGTTTGGATTATCAATTTTTTGTTGTTGCGCTTCCGACTCATTTGCCTGTCGATTGACAAAGCTACCGACCACTTGAAAGCGTTTTGATAGATTGTATTTGAGTGAAACCTCATTGTTAGATTTTGCACCCAAAGATCGATTGTAGACCCAGCCTAATTTGTCTGACAGTTTTCCGCTTAAAGAAATCTTCTGTACGCCAACTTTGTCGGTTTCGTCAAAGCCACTAGTAAATTGCAAATCAACATTGAAGCGATCTTTTAACTCTTTTCCGATCGGACTTTGCTTAAGGACTGAAGAGGGCAACATAAATCCTGGATTGCCATTTTGCTGTGAAGTATTTGAGCTGGCATTAGTTGATATGGTGCCTAACGCAAGAAGAGATATAATGTCTGGCTGTGTGAGCACTGGTTGACTTGTCAAAACCACCACTGGTTTCTGGGCAGTGCCCTGTACGAGCAAATTAACATCGTACTCTACATCTTTGGAGTTGGGGGTTGAAGGATCTATATGCGTTCTTGCGCTCAAATAGAGTTTTGGATTAATTTCTTTCGGATTATCAAAGGTAAAGTTAGCCGTAATCACTTCAAAAGGCCTATCGTTAAACTTGACCTTACTTTCTGGGACGGCAGTCACAACTCCCAGCAGAGAGGCTTTTTCAAGAGGACCCTTGATGTTCATTTTACCTTTGAGGATTCCTTCCATCAGAGAATTTCGAATAGGGAGACCTTTGTTGAAAGTAACTTCGAGATCAAGAAGAAGCGGACTTTGACTTTCTTCTGAGATACTTTTAGGAAGGTACTGATTTACTTTTGAAGTTGCATTGTCATCGTTGCCGCCGAATTCCTTCGAGATTAGACCGTCGCTAACGTCATAATTTCCTTTTAATAGAAACGGAAACCAAGTTCCGCTCAAACTTACTTTTCCGCTACCTTTAGTTAAAAACCCGTCAGGGACCTTTAGATTAACTTTGTCGAGGCTTGCATTAATCTGAAAGGGAAAATTATGAAAAGCCTTGAACTCCAAATTGCCATCACCAGAAATTAAGCCGCCAGCAAAATCTCCCTTTATTGAGTTCACTAACACTTTCTTTTTATTAAAAAGTATGTCGGCTCTAATTTCGTCAAATGGATGAGTGAAATCAAAGAGCTTCAAAAAGCCATGTTCAATGTATGCCGACCCAAGTAAATCTAGTCGGCTAGGATTGGCTTTCAAATTACAGGCAAACGAAAGCTCACCCCGAAGCTCTTCAAAGAATGGAAGGAGCAAAGATATTAAGCTCATATCGAGCTTTCCATTTAGTTGCCAATCAATTTTATCAGTTGATTGGGCAGCATCGGCTACTTTTAAGTTTGTGTTTTGTCCAGCTAGGACAAAGTTTTCAATGTGAAACCGGCCATCGCTTACTTTAATCTTTATCTCATATGGCGCTGCCATTGAAAGTGCTCCGCGTTTCAGTTCAAATTTTTGAATTCCAATCTTTCCGCTTGAGTTCCAGAATCCACCAGCAGGTGAAGTCAGGCTAATTTCGGAGGTGAGTTTTGAGTCAAAGTCTCTCTTTGCACCCATAGCTTTGAGCGGTGCGAAGACCGGTGCAAAGTTCCAATCTCTGGTTTTTAGTTTCAATGCATACGGCGCATTTGCATTGAGCGGAATTATTAGGTCGGTCTGAATTGTATCGCTTAAAAAATGTCCTTGGGTTTCAATTGTGCTCTCGCGAAATTTCACGTGAAAGTCAGAGTCGCCGGTAGGGTGGTCAGCTACAGAAGTTTTCGTCAATTTTGCAAAAAGATCTGCATCGGGCTTCAAAACATAACCTTGAAGTTTTAAGTCAAATTCGGCAAGGCTGGTAATATTGAGTTTAAAATCTTCAAAATTTGGTGACTCTTCGAGCTTTATATTTTGTGCATGTGCAGTTACATCAATATCGCCGTTTGGATGTCCTACGCCAGTGAGATTGATAACTTGTCCCCCTCTTACCATTTGTACACGGTCGGTCTCAACTTCGCCATCACGAGCGTGCAAATCAAATATAATTTGTTCAAAGGGTTCACGCCAAAGGTTCCCCCGCGAAATTTGCGATTTTATATCATAGCTAAGGGCATTGAATTGAAGCGGGCCCCAAACTTTAGCCTGAAGGCTCCCAATGCCTGACATATTGAACGGCAGTTTTACTTTTCGGCTAAAGATTTGCAATAGGTCTATCGCATCAAGCTTTTGCGATCTTCCGAGAACAGAAATTCGATTTGCTAAAAGGTCAAGTGAGACATCAGCTTGGTAATTTGAATTGGGATATCGACCGTTCAAGCCTGAGAAGTTGAGTTTGCCTTTTGCATAACTTAAATTAGTTTTGGCACTACCAAGCCAAAAATCGCTTAGCCAAAAGTCAATTCCATTCATTTGCAAGGCCATGGTTGCAATCGAGCTATCTCCAGATGTTTCGCCACTGAGCTGAGTGTTACCTTCAATTTTTAAATTTGCCAAATTGGTGACATCCTTAAAATCCAATTTTTCAGCCTGATATTTGATATGAAAGCCATCAGCATAGGTAACAACTCCCTGAGTAGCACCCTTTGAATTTGGCATGGACACATTGGCTTCAAAGTTAACTGCAGTGGCATCAACTTGAAGATTGCCAATCGCCGAAAAGCTATCAATTTTAACAATAACACGATCGGTTTTCATATTGGATTTAAGCTGCAGGTTTTTTCCATTTAAGGAGCCCGTGCACTTCAAAGAAAAACTTGGCTTCAATTCAGCCTCGCAAGGAAGCTCGCCATTTGCATTTATCCAAAGCGGGATTTCTTTAAGTCCAAGATTCTTAAATAATTCAAAAATCGAAAGGCTTTTAACCTTCGCCAAGGTTGTTAGTTGAATCTTTTCATTCAAAAGAAGCTTAAGATTCTCGAGTTCTACAATAAAGCTATCGTTCTTTACTTGAAGCGAAGGAATTGAAACTTCTTTTTTTGAAAGGGCACCTTTTGCTTGAACTTCACCGATAAAATACTTTAAGACCTTTAGGTTTTGAGTTTTTATATCAAACTTATACTCTTCTGTCTGGCCGGGGCGCAGTTTCAATTCTGCGGCTATGTCCGCAGTACCATTTATTTTCGGGATTTGATTTGAATTACCCAGGGCCTTTGATGCCCATGTCGATAGCGAATCCAGGCTGAGGTTTCCCTGCGCTTTCAAATCGTATTCCTTGATAGCAAGGGCTTCAATATCGCCTAAAGCAACGCCGCTGAAAACAAAGTTTGAATTGCCACGTTGAATATTGAAATGAGAAACAACAATCTTTTGGGGTGACAAAAATACCTTGCAATCGGTTCCAATTCTTAAGTCTGCTTTACTCGTAAGATCTTTGAGATAGATGGATTCCGAAGCAAGGTTAAGTACAAGTTCTTCATTATATTTTTCTGCATTGAGCAGCAATTTTGAGATTGCGATTTCTGTTCTTGGGAATGGAACCCAGATTTTAATGTCGGCATCTTCAATATCGAGATACTGTAAGGGAAGTTTTTCTAAAATTGAAAATAGACCATCGAGTGGTCGATGTGAAAGCTTCGCTTTTGAGTCAGGAAGGTGCAAATCAAATTTGGTTGCTCGAATAGCTAAGCGATTAATTCTTAAACTTCCTTTTATTAGATGAAAGACGCTAAATTCGACTTTGACCTCACCAATTTCAAAGGGATCGAACAGAGTTTTCAATTCTTCTTTTGGAACTAGGCGCACATTTTGAAAAGAGACAGCCAGGGGGAACAAATGAAAGCTAAGATTCTTAGGTAAGATGCGAATATATAGTCGCTCTTGAGAAAGCTTCTCAATCTTAACGAGAGCATAGGTCTTAAGCTTGGGAATTCCGGCTCCTACGAGTGACCCCGTCAGAAAGCCAGTGGCGGCTAGAAGCGCGATTGACAGCCAAAATTTACGAGAAAAGGATTTCATTTATGTTTGCCCAACCCAATGGCTTAACAATGAGTGGGCATTTTTATAATTCGCTCTCACCTTTACAATACTTCTCATAAATTCAATAGCTTCAGATCTTTGTCCGAGTCCCCATAGCGCTCTCGCTCGGGCGTATATGGCAGCAAAACTGCTTTCTGGTTCTTGCGCAAATTTAACTTCAAGTTGTTGGCTGAGTTCAAGAGCCTCTAAGAAGCGCCTGCTATTAATAAGTAGTTCGAGCTCAAACCAAGACGCTTCATTGGACCGAGGGCTGAGGCGCAGAATATCCAGCGCATCTTCATAAAAATCCATAAAGGCAAGTGTCATGGCAAGATCATAGTTTTTTTCTGGAGCATTTTTAACCATTTCCTTTGCCTTTGAAACCATAAGCTTGCGTATCGCAAGTTGATCCTTACTAAGCGGTGCGCCCTTTTCTTCTATAATTGTTTGCAGTGAGCGATGATCTATGTTCTCGCCGACAATATGCCTTGCCCAGCGCACATCAAAAGCGTTCTGATCTAAACTCGCGTCTACATCATCCGGGTAAGTGAGATGATACTGCTTGAGGGCTTTGGACTCATCATCCATCATACGCTGAGATCTTAAAAACTCAATTTTTTCTCTTAAGGCTAATTTTTGTTCATTCTGTCTTTCAAGATTTTGTGTCTCGGCCAATTCTTTTTCTTTGGCGATTCGCGGGGCTAGATTGACCGCCCTTGGGGATAGTAAAATTTCACCCATTGCGCCTTGCTTGCGCACGCCTTGAACTATGGCCTTTTGCTCCTCAGCATTTGGAATAGTCTGCAAGTCATTTAGAACTTCAGAAATTTGCGCCCAAGGAAGGTGGCGCTCCTGTTCGATGAGATAGCGAACTTCTTTAATAAATGAGCTGACTAGGCCCGCATTCAAAAAAAATTGTGCTACCACAAATTGTTCTTTCGGAGAATAGAGATTCTTCTTCCAAGTGGCCGTTAGTGCATTTGCAGCCGATCGGACATCTTTGTTTTCGTTGAGAAAATCTCGAATTTTTAATTCGACTGAATTCACAAATTCTCCAAAGTTGGTTTCTCATAGGTGTATTTGGAATCAGACTTATTTACTTACGCGCTCGACATATTCTCCGGTTCGAGTATCGACCTTTAACGTGTCGCCTTCACCAATATGCATTGGAACATTCACGGTATGGCCAGTTTCAAGAATGGCTGGTTTGGTAGCTCCCGTAACTGTATTTCCTTTGAAGTTTGGGTCCGTTTTGACGACCTTGAGAGCAACTGAGTTTGGACAGTCGATGCCAATGGGTTTTCCATTATAATTCATCACGACACATTGAAGACTTTCGATCAAATAATTTTTTGCATCACCGATATCATCTTCGCTAACACATATCTGCTCAAAGTTGGTTTGATTCATGAAGTTATAGCCATTCTCGTCTTTGTATAAAAATGTCATGTCTTGAGTATTGACATCTGGAACTTCAAATTTTTCGCCGGATTTAAAAGTGCGCTCGAGATTAGAGCCAGTTAAAAGATTTCGTAACTTTGTTCGCGTAAATTGATTCCCTTTTCCGGGTTTCACATGTTGAAAATCGACAACTGCGAAGGGTTGCCCCTCAACCATTATTTTCAAGCCTCTTTTGAAATCGGTAAGCTGGTACATATTTCCTCTTTGTCAGTAATTAAATCGGTTGTAAAAGTTTGATTATTAGATATTTCAAAGACTTTCGTCAACTTGAAAGCTCTCTTATACAGGCTCTCGGAGGCCCGTCCTAGCCCGGAGATTTCATCAGATTTCTGTTGCAATCGCCGCTTTGCTAGTCTGGGCACTTCGCTTCTGGAGTTTTCGAGACCTTTTCATTGCGACAACCTGATTTGAGGTTGCCTCACTCATGCCTCATTCAAAGGTCTCTCAATCGCCAGGCCAGTCTGCGAATCAACGATTTCACCACGAAACTGATGAAATATCCGGGCTAGCCGGGGCTAATATTAGACCTCGCGACTAGTTACAAAAGAGGTCTACTCATAATACGCTGCAGAAGTAACTCCAGCTTTTGTTTGCGAATTTTAGGTTTCGGCGCGCTCTCAAATGGAGTGCTCGATTCAATTGTGGTTTGTTCGCTATAGGCTTGAGTTCTGCGTTTCAGAATCTTCAATCGACGCTCAATTTCATTTACTTGACCGAGGCGCATTTGTGCTTCTATTAGAACCTCAAGAGCGCGCTCGAGATCGTTGCGAATTGTAAGAGCATCGGCCAGAGAAATAGCATGATCGAGTTCTCGTTGGGGAGTCAAGCTTCGTCCAGGCTGGGATTGAGCTTCAAATGAAGGGTTTTCTTTTGCTAATGATGGCTTGCCGCCCTCTTTTTCAAAACTTTCTTCAGCAAAGTCCTGAGCCACTAAAAACTCCCATTTTTTAACGGCTTTTTGCGCACGCTCGTCTTCGGGATGCAAGAATAGTAACATTTTAAAGGCTTGAAGTGCCTCTCTTGGGCGCTTAAGTTTAAGGCAAACCTCTCCAAGTAGATGAAAAGCTAAAATGTTGTCGGGTGAAAGCTCCGTCGCAGTTTTCAACTGTTGATGAGCTGCTTCTATTTGTTGCAGGTCCAAGAGGACTTTTGCGTAAGCAAGCCTTCCGCTGGCGAAATTAGCATGTATCTGAGTGCCCTTTTTACAAAGGCCTTCAGCCTCTGCTAGACGGCCCATTTTTCGATAGGCTTCGGCTAACGGAGCAAACAATCTTGAATTAGGATTCTTGTCGTATTCGTTCTGATAACGCTCGATAAATTCGCCGCTAATGCCCATAGTCTTAACTCTCGCACAAACATCGGAATATTTCAAATTCTTGCTTGCCAAGCACAAGGGCACCGCGTTTGTATGATTTAATTGACATGCAAAAGATACCAAAAACCATTTTAGGACTCGATCCCGGAAGTTATCATACTGGATTTGGCGTAATATCACTTGAGGGTCACAAACTCAAACATATTGAGCACGGTGTGATCTCTGCGCCTAAGACTCTTGATTTCTTGAGACGAATTGAAATCATTGGTCTTGAAATTTCAAAACTTGTAGAGCGTATTTCGCCCAGCATAACGGTTGTCGAAAAAATATTTTTGGGTAAAAATGCTGATTCTGCTTTTAAATTAGGACATATTCGCGGTGTATGTTTACTTGAAGCACTTAAAAGAAACAGTGAAATAGTTGAGTATGCCGCCCGGTCAGTAAAAAAGGGCATTACAGGTAGTGGTGCGGCGTCCAAAGAACAGGTCCAGATGATGCTTTACGCTGCCCTTGGGCTGAAATTGACTCAGTCTGTGAAGTTGGATGCCTCTGACGCCCTTTCGTTGTGCTTTTATCATGCGCGAACGATTGAGTTTCAGACCCGCTTGGCGCGCCAGGTGTCCTCGCAAAGTATTTTAATGAACAAGGAGTAATTATGATTGGCCAGTTAAGAGGTAAGCTAGTCGAAAAATACCCTGAACATATCATTTTTGATGTGGCGGGGGTTGGCTATGAACTCAATTGTTCGACAAATACAATTGATAATTTGAGTCTTACTTCAGAGACAAAGATTTATGTTCATACCCATATGCGAGAAGATGCTTTGACACTTTTTGGATTTAGTTCGGCCCTGGAAAAGAGAATTTTTTTATCGCTTCTTAAAGTGAATGGTGTGGGCCCGAAGCTCGCGCTTAAGATTCTATCTGGATCAAGCCTCGACCAACTAGTTAGAATGATTGAGACGGGCGACATTAAGGCAATTTCAACGATCCCAAAAGTCGGAAAGAAGACCGCCGAACAGCTTATTTTAACTTTAAAAGGTAAGTTGAGTTTTGAAAGTAGTGAGGGTGATGCTTCGCACTTTAAATCTCCAGTTGGAATTAGAACAGAACTTGTGTCTGCTTTGGTGAATCTTGGGTATCGTTTACCCGAAGTAGAGAGAGTCGTTGCTGGATTGCCACGTGAACTTGGAATTGAGGAGAGTTTGCGAAAGGGCTTGGCCGCGCTTTCAGGACAAGCTTAGAAATTTAAATTTAGGAATTTGGCCGGCGAAGGGGTGAGGAATGGAAGATCGTATTGTAAATGCTGAAATTGAAAATTCAGAAGGCAATTGGGAAAATGTTTTGCGTCCGAAGACATTTGAGGACTTTCCGGGGCAAGATAAAGTCAAAGAAAAATTGAAAGTATTTATTGCCGCTGCCAAAATGAGAAGCGAGCCGCTCGATCATATTTTACTTAGCGGTCCTCCGGGACTAGGTAAAACAACTCTTGCTGGAATTATTGCGGGAGCGATGGGCGTCGACTTTAAAATAACTTCGGGTCCAGCTCTTGAAAAAAAGGGAGATATTGCCGCAGTATTGACCAGTCTTCAGCCAAATTCAATCTTATTTATAGATGAAATTCATCGCCTAAATAAAGTAGTCGAAGAATATATTTATTCTGCTATGGATGACTTTTGTATTGATATTGTTATGGGCGATGGCATGGGCGCCAGAAGTATGCGTTTTCAATTGGCTCCATTTACGCTAATTGGAGCAACCACTCGATCTGGCCTACTAACTGCGCCACTGCGCTCTCGATTTGGAATTCCAGAAGCACTTAATTTTTACGACCGAAAGTCATTAGTTCAAATTCTCACTCGCTCAGCTGAAATATTAAAAATTGAAATGTCTCCAGATGGAGCCCAAGAGATTGCCAGACGCTGTCGAGGTACGCCGCGAATTGCCAATCGTCTCTTGAAGCGGGTGCGGGACTATGCGCAAGTAAAAGGTGACGGTAACATAAGTTTAGAGCTTGCTCAATATGCTCTGACTCAGCTCGAAGTAGATGCTCTAGGTCTTGATGAAATGGATCGAAAGATCCTGGCACTCATCTCAGATAAGTTCGGCGGCGGACCCGTAGGCATTGAAACAATTGCCTCAGCTTTAAGCGAGGAGCGCGATACCATTGAAGAGGTCTATGAGCCATTTTTACTTCAAGAAGGTCTGTTGCAAAAAACTCCACGTGGACGGATCATCACCGAAAGTGCGCGCCTTCACTTGGGATTAAATCTATCCGCAGAACAGTTTTCACTTCGCCCAATTGAGCTTTAGTATTTGCGACTAACGCAAAGCTATCAAAAAATTGTCAGTTTAGCGGCAGTTTAGCGGCAGCAACGGCTGCTTGCAGTTTTTCGGTTTCGGTCCCGATTATGGGTGAGTCAGTCTATATAAATTGGCTGCTAGTTGATCGGCAGAGGATTCAAGAGCACTGGCTAGGGAATCATCGTACAGTCATAAGAAGTCTTCGAATAGTAGGCTTTGCCATCGTCGTGGGTGCAAGTTCTGAAGTAGAAATCAAATGGTGATTTTTGATGGAGGGGCATATTTTTTGAATAGGTAAAACCCTCGGCGGCATAGGCTGCGCCTATTGCTCTTGAGTCTATATTAGGTTCTGAGCCGAACCTTGAAGTTGGTGACTGACTAGCGCACGAAGCCAGCAGGCTCATGAATAAAACCATTAATCCGTTGGCTGCAAAATTATTTCGCACAAAAAGACCTTTCAATCTGAGTCAGGTACCTTTACTTGTATCGGCAATTTGGTTTTCTTGGTAAAGCTTCAGGCTCAGAGATACGGGGCAAATAGACCTGGGTAATAGACCTGGGTAATAGACCTGATTTGGGTCCTAAAGGAGACACACTGTGGATTTTCTACTACTGGATTTGCGGTTGGGCTAATAACTCGACTTTCAATCCGCAAGTTTACTAGGTAATTTCAGTAGGTTACGGACTATTAGTGCTTTGCTGGTTCGAACTTTATTGGTATCTAAATTGCTTAGTAGTAAGTGTAAGCAAAAAATTGAAATGAAGGGCTATGTGTTTTTACAACGTACGATTCGCAAAAGAGTAAAAGTAGAAGGCATTGGTGTTCATAGCGGAAAGCCCGCATCCCTCACCTTTAGGCCAGCGCCGGCTAATACTGGAATTTACTTTGTGCGCACCGACCTGCCGGGTATGCCTGCGGTTACGACTCATGCTCAGCATGTCCAAGCAACCTCGATGGCAACCACACTTGGTGGACCCGAGTTTTCGGTATCAACGGTCGAACACTGTCTATCGACGATGGCTGCCTTTCGTATCGATAATTTATTTATTGAATTGAGCGGTCCAGAAATTCCGATTTGTGATGGAAGTGCGCATGCTTTTATGCAAGCCATTCTCGAAGCCGGATTTGTTGAGCAAGACGAAGCTCGCAAATATGCCTATGTCACCCAACCTATATTTTATGGAGACGGCGATAAGCATGCCTACGTCATACCTTATAATGGGCTTCGGGTAACTTGTACGATTGAGTTTCCACATCCTAAAATCGGAAAACAGAAGATTGATATCGATATCAATGAAAATTCATTTTCTCGTGAACTGGCTCGGGCTAGAACCTTTGGATTTTTAAAAGATGTCGAAATGTTACGTGCCCGGGGCTTGGCGCTTGGTGGGAGTCTTGACAATGCAGTAGTTCTCGATAATCGCGACGTTCTGAATCCAGAAGGATTGAGATTTCCAGATGAATTTGTACGCCATAAAGCCCTTGATGCCCTAGGTGATTTGGCGACTCTTGGCGTTCCATTGATGGGTCAATTGGTGCTTTATAAAGCGGGCCACGATGTAATGAACAAACTCGTACGTAAAATCCAAAACTCACCGGACTCTATTCGAAACGTAGAGTTGGGCGCAGAAATTGAGTCTCGAGACGAATTGCTGATGAGGGCTGCCGCCTATAAATAGAACCAGTCTTCGTCAGGAATCAGCTCCGGGAATAGGCCCGCGTTAGAAAAAAAGGCATAATTGACCTCCCTTATGACTGATTTCTTTCATTTTATCTCACGACTAGTCATGAAAGAAGTTTAATCTCAAATTCAACACTTGAGTTTTTAAAAAGCCCCGCTAAGATCTGACCTTTCTAAAAAACAATAATTGTCAGGGAGTATTCATGATCATAGGCGTACCTAAAGAAATTAAGATTAGTGAAAATCGTGTCGGCATGACTGAGGCAGGAGTGAAGCAACTCGTGCATGAAGGACACCAGGTTTATGTTCAAAAAGATGCGGGTTTGGGTAGCCGAATTTCAAACGAGAGTTACCTCGAAGCAGGAGCTAAAATTCTTGATACCGCAAAAGAAATTTATGGCAAAGCTGAGATGATAGTAAAAGTAAAGGAACCTCTCGCCGATGAGTATGAGCTGCTAAAAGAAAATCTCATTCTTTATACCTATTTGCATTTAGCCGCGGAACCAAAACTCACAAAGGTATTATGTGATCGTAAAGTGAAGGCGATTGCCTACGAAACAATTCAAAAAGAAGACGGTAGTCTTCCATTGCTCACTCCAATGAGTGAAGTAGCCGGACGTATGGCAACGCAAGTGGGAGCTTTCTATTTGCAAAAAGATCATGGTGGCAAAGGCATTCTCCTCGGCGGCGTAACCGGCGTTAAGCGTGGTAAAGTTACCATTATTGGTGGCGGTGTTGTGGGAATCAATGCTGCAAAAATGGCAGTTGGTCTTGGTGCCGACGTGACTATTTTAGATGTGAATATGGCTCGACTTGAGTACCTAGACGATGTTTTTCAAGGAAGACTGCATACACTTTTCTCAAACTCGCAAAACATTGAGCTTTCAGTAAAAGATTCTGACCTTGTGGTTGGTGGAGTTCTCGTAACTGGTCACAAAGCGCCTGTCCTAGTTACAAAATTGATGATTGAGCAAATGAGTCCCGGAAGTGTTGTCGTTGACGTAGCTGTTGACCAAGGGGGCTGTATTGAAACTTGTAAACCAACTAGTCATACACATCCAACTTATGAAGTGAATGGAGTCATTCACTATTGTGTTCCGAATATGCCAGGTGTTGTAGCGCGGACTTCAACTTACGCTCTAACTAATGCCACTTTTAAATATGCTTCGATGCTCGCTCAAATGGGTGTTGAAGATGCTATCACAAGAGACAAAGCCCTTTACAAAGGACTAAATGTTTACAAAGGCTTCGTTTCATACGAGCCTGTGGCGCGAGATTTGAAAATGGAATTTAAGGCCTTCAAAAACTAGTTAGAATTTAATTTATATACATAGAATATTTCAAACACTTTCGCTGGGGGAGTGTTTGAGAGTCTTTACTTGTTACTCTCATCAGACGTTTAGAGCTGGCCCAACTCAGGGTAGGTCATCAGAGTGGCTAATCAGGGCAATTCAATATGAATATTGCCCCACTCTTCCGTTAGTATACTGGAAACGCCAAACTTTTTTAGACGTTTCAAAACCTCTTCATGAGGATGTCCGTATCTAGCCTTTCTGGCACTAGCAATAGCTATTTTCAAATTAGGCAAGCGAGAGAGTAAGAGATCTGAAGTGCTAGTGCGGCTTCCGTGATGTCCAAGCACGATTACTTTGATCTTTTCTAATAGTGCAGAGTTTTCAGTCCAATGCTTTTCTTGTCTAATAGGAGAATCACCTTGAGCAAGCATCCAGTTGGAATATTCAAAAACGCGGGAATAGTCATTGCTCGAAAGTTTTTGCAGGTTTAATGAGCGACTCTCGAAAATCTCAATAACTTCTTTAGGCCTTTCGATTGAGCATCTTGGCAAGTTCGAAAATATTTTTAATTTTTTCTCTGAAGGACACGGACCGCTTGGTAGTGCTGAAACACAGAAGTTTTCAAATTGGCGAAAAGCCGATGAGACAAATGAGAGATGATCCATATCCCAGTGACTAAAAAATGCCAGATTCTTTTTAGGTTTGCATAAAGCTAATATAGGCGACCAATTAACGCGTTCGCCACCTATATCAAAGTGTAGGCATGTTTTGCTTGTAGATACAGTCGCCCACTGACCCTGTCCAACGTTCCAAATAATGAGTTCGTCTCTTGGTGTACGGAGCTCTTTTTGGGAAGAGCTTTCAAAGATATGGATATTGAATATTACGAGAATAGAATTTAGAAATTGTAACATTTTGAACCTTTCTGCTGAATTTACTTGTCGCGCAATTTTTTGTTCTCAAGAAATAGAAATAGAGTGATGAGCATTAACAAATAGAACCAGATTACAATGAACGAGAATTTTTCATTTAGTTGAACAGGACTCAAAATATGCCTGCTGAATTCGGCAATTGAAAATGCCTTCTGCCAAAATAAATCAAGTAAAACGACCATTTTTGGCATAATAAAACTTAAAACGCTAAGCGGGAAAATTATAAAAAGAATTGGCTGCGAGAAAATTGAAAAGATGAAGCTGAGGATTGGATGTGGAATCGCCATTCCAGAGAGGACTGGTAGGATTACTATTGGGATAGCAAATACTTTAAACTGAGGTTGGTATTTAGAGAAAAAGCCAAAGCTAATTGCTGCAATCCAGCTGATCAATAGAGAGTAGTTTTGAATCAAACCTGGCTCAAGTCCTACGCAGAAAAATCCAGAAAATATTGCGATTTGAAGAGGCGACCAAAATAATTTTTTCTGGCTTGAGGTTTCTCTTAAAAATAGTCCGATGGCTGCGCGCATGCTTGAAGGATGAAAGGCTGTAACTGAAAGTATGAGCGCTACAAAAATGAACAAAGAAGTAACTCGTGACAAATTATTCGCAAAAAGCCGTTTAGAGATAATTTGCGCGAGATAAATTTGAAATCCGTAAATGAAAAAAAGATGGATAAAGCCACTGGATTGTAACAGGCTTTTTTGACTCAATAGTTTGGCTCCACAAACCAGGGATTGATATTCTTCTCTGTAAACTGAACTGGGGGCGATTCGCAAGCAGCCTTCATGTACGAAAGATGAGAATCCCCTAAGATGCTCAATTGGTACACAGAACTGTCCCACTAGACTCGAAATTACTAAAAATACACTGATGAGCATTTAGAATTCGAACTGCAAATAAAAATCCGAAATCAAATTGCGATAAAATGCAATTCAGAGGATTTAACAATTCGAAACGCGAATTTAAGAACTCTAACAGATAAGCTGCAAAAGCATGTCATAAATAGTAAAAAGATAAGTATTATTACATATATAAGCGGTGCACAAAGCTAGTGCAAAAGCCGCAAAGCCATATCCATTATTGGGTCTATAGTCCAGGAGAGCCTCAAATACACAAAGTTTGTGGATAACTGCTATAAGAATTTTCTTATGATAGATATTCTGCCAAAAGATTGTGCGGACTCGATGAATCTAGACCAATTGTTGCCACAGAGCCCTTTAATAGTAGGCTAGAGTGCATTAAGATTTAAATGTGGTGCGGTGTGAAATCTTAATTGGAGATTTATGAATAGTTCCATTTTTCTGAGAGCGGCTTACTTTTTAAGTTGCACAATGTTTTTTTCCTGCGTGCAAACTGGGCAGCTCCAGTCGGAGCGTGTTCAAAGCAATAGAAAAATTCGGACTCTTGAGAATGACTTGAGAAAAAAGCAATTGAGTATTGAAAACTTGAAAGAGCAAAATTGGATACTCAAGCAAAAATATTTGGCTGATAATCAAGCGTCAACCCAAAAAGTTCCGGTTCCATTTCAGCCTAGTGCTGGGCAAATTCAGTCCGATGAGTCAATAAGACCTGTTGCTAGCATTTCAAATACCCCCCAAGTGTCGCAAGTCTTACCGCAGCCTTCGATTGTCTCGCCAATAGGAGCAAATGCAGTAAAAACCGAAGAGGCGATTGCTACCGATAGTCATGAAAGTGCTGAGCATAACTTATATGCGAAAGTGATTGCGAGTTATCGGCAAAAGAAACTGCCTGATTTGAAGCGAGTAACTGAGATACTTTTAAAAACTTATCCGCAAAGTGTTTTTGCTGATCGGGCTATTTTCCTCAATGCTCGCCTCGATTTTGAGAATGCAAATGTTCAAGCTGCTTTAGCGGAATGTGAAAAGCTAATTCGTTTCTATCCAAACGCAAATAAAATTGTTTCAGCCTATTTTTTGAAAGCTCAAATATTAAAAAAACAAGGGAATCTCTTCGAGGCTAAATCGGTATTGGCAGATGTTCAAAGCTATTTTCCAGGAAGTCCAGAAGCCTACCGCGTTCCACTTGAACTCAAGTTATTATCTCTTCAAGCAAAGGCAGCAAAGTGAATGCAAAAGTTATTCTTTGGAGTTTGAGCAAAACATGGATTCTGATTTCTTTTGCCTTTGCTAATCTGGCGACGAGTACGGTCTTTGCGGCTGAGTCCGAAGCTAAATTTGGTGCTCCTGATACGGAGCGAGAGAAGCGACTGCAAAATATTTTCGAGAAGTTCAATAAAGTGCCCTTGGATGAAGGCCAATGGCAAAGCATGCTTGGGACGAGAGCCTCAGAGTCGTATAGGATCCAAGCCGGGGATACCCTTTGGGATTTGAGTGAGACCATGTTTGGAGATGGTTCTTATTGGCCGAAGTTATGGTCCGAAAATCACAGCATTGAAAATCCTCATCAAATTGTTCCTAAGCGATTGGTTCGATTTATTGCGGGAAATGAGTCTCAGGCACCGACAGTTATCATTGAAATGAATGAGGCTCCAAAGCCTTATTACGTCGAAGAGGTACATGAAAATGTTACGGCTGAAGAGATTGCTGGCGGAAGCATTATCGAAGATGCAGATGTGATCGGCCGAAAACCTGAAATTCCTCCTTCAACAAAAAAGATACAGCTACCACTAAAGAGCTTCCCACCTTCATTTTCTAAGCCCTCAATTTCAAAATATGTAGGGATTTTTGATAGTACAGGACTTGATGTTGGGTTTACAAAGGCACTTAAAGTTGCTGGAAAGGTCACCTTAAATTCATTTTTAAATACAGATCTACCAAGAAAGTTGGGATTCGTAAAAGAAATGGAAGTCCAAGAGGCTACGGCCTCCATCCTGCAGAATGTTTTCTTAGAGCTCGGTAGAAAAGTAAAAGTTGGCGAACGGCTCAATATCGTAGTCGTAAAAGGTGACATCTCAGATAGTGACGGCAAGAGTCTCGGAAATATTATTGAAGTCAACGGTTCGGTCGAAATTATCGAAATCGTAAATGAAGAAGACGGAATATATAAAGCGATCGTTGTCGATTGTGTTTCTCCAATTGTGCTGAATGCTTGGGTGACAGACGAGCCTTTGCCCCAGGCTTCTTTCGAATTTATTGGTCCTAGAAAAAATATTCAGGGAGAAATAGTCGGAGGCGAGTTTAGTTCCGAGCGAAAAATTTTCGGCACTGCTTCGGTTATATTTATAAATATTGGAGTGGAAAGCGGCGTCAAAGAAGGTGACTTGTTAGCTGTTCGCTCAATTCGAAAATCTCGTAGAGAAGGTACGAGTCTGATGGATGTTGGCCGACCAATTGGTGTTATTAAAGTAGCCAAAGTTTCGAAGGATTCTTCGACCGCCCTTATTTTGAATACTATAGATGAGGTTCGCCCTGGCGATCGAATTGGCGGTGAGTTTCCGGTGAGCAAAGAATATAGAATTGGATCAAGAAAGACAACAATTGATGTTGATCAGTTCAGTCGAGCAAAGACTGAAGAGTATAAAGAGGACTCTTCTGACATTCCATTTTCAAATGAACCTCCCATAGAAGTCCCAGAACTTGAAAAATGAGCCCAATTTCTTGAGCGTATTTTTTTGCGGTCCGGTATTTTTTTAGCTTAAATTATTTATGATTTTATAAATTGATATTGATACCAATGGTATTGACGAAGTTGGATGTGTAGATATTACGGCCAGAGTAGGCGGGAGTTACCGCTCTCCAATATGAAACCTCGAGAACAATACCAATCTGGCTGGTAAATTGATATTTTCCACCCAAGCCAATCAGTCCATCTAATGCGAACGAATTTGGATCAGAGTTTCGAAAATTTGGGCCTTGAGTATTTGCGATGAATTTACTGCCGACTAACAATGAGGGGGCAATGCCAACTTTCGCGAAGAAAGAACTTTCGTGTTGATTGCTAAAATAGTATTTCGCAGATACTGGAACGGTCATAAAGTTAAGATTAGTTTCAACATCTGTGGATTTTGCGTTTAAAATGGTCGTTTCGCTTGCCCCAATTTGGCGAAATAGTATTCCGGTTTCAGTTATGGGTGGGTCAGTTGAAGAAGTGGCTAGCGTTTTATAAAACCTAGAGCTTCGTGGACTTGAGTTAAAGTTTTTTCTGCGAGCTCTTTGGCTTTGCGGGCACTTTCTTTTAATATGCGGTCTAGCTCTGTTTTTTCAGAGTAGAGTCTTTCAACTTCAGCTCGAATCGGTGCAAATAGAGATATAATCATATCAGCCGTTTGCATTTTGAAAAAGCCATACTGTTTGCCTGCCAAAGAATCTGCAATTTCTTGCGGAGCTTTGCCGCTAATGGCAGCTTGAATAATTAATAAATTTTTAAGCCCAGGCTGATCATCACTTAAGCCTATTTCATTCTTTGAGTCTGTGATCGCACGTTTTAGTTTTTTCACTATGGCATCGTCACTGTCAGTCAAAAAAATAGTTGCGGCAGGATCTTCATCTGACTTTGACATCTTCTTTGCTGGATCTTGAAGGCTCATAATTCGCGCGCCAATGGTTCCGGTATAAATTTCAGGGGTTTGAAAGAGTGGTCCGTAAAGTTTATTCATTCTATGTGCGAGGTCTCTTGCAAGTTCAATGTGCTGCTTTTGATCACTACCGACTGGAATCAGGTGTGATTGGTAAAGTAAAATATCAGCGGCCATTAATGCAGGATAGACGAAAAGACCTGTTGGGATATGATCACTTTTTGCACTTTTGTCCTTAAATTGGGTCATGCGGTTGAGCTCACCCATATTTGAAAAGCAAGCGAGAATCCAGGCAAGTTCAGCGTGCTGAGGAATATGTGATTGAACGAAAACAAGACTCTTTTTCGGATCAATTCCACAAGCAATATAACTTGCGGCCATTTTATAAGACAATTCTCTAAGCTTTGTAGGCTCCTGCCTCATGGTAATTGAATGAAGATCGACCACTGAGAAAAGACATTGATATTGATTTTGCAGTTGAACCCAATTCTTGATGGCGCCCAAATAATTGCCAAGCATAATTCCGCCGCCGGTTGGTTGGGCTGCAGAAAACAGTGTTTTCAATTGGTTTGTTGAGGGCATGATTGGGTCTCCAAGTTTGAGTTCAATCATGCTGTTGACGAGATTACTCTGTCAACAGGGTCGTTTACGAGACCGGTTGAGCTGACTGAGACATAGCAATGGCCTTGCGCAGAACCTGAGAAAGAGGAAACACAATTTTAACATATTGCGACTGGTAGGTATCTTTGCCATTTCTAGTAGCTGCGGTATTGCCATTATAGTAGAACAGCAATTTCTTAATTGTTTCGTCCGTGTATTTGCCATCTCCATCTCTGGATGGGTTTCTAACATATGCTGTCTTCATAGCTAAAATTCGAAGAGAGGCCTGGAGATTTAAGAATGGATTGCCAACACAGTTCAAGTCGTCATTGGTTTGGTAGCCACTCAGTCTTTTAAAGACATGGTCGTTGGAGTTTACAACACTTCTAAGGGCTGCACTTTGCTTCGCTGAGCAGATACGCTCTTCAACCGTTTTATCTTGGATTCCAAAAAGGCCATGTTTTGTAGGGATACCAGTCGCAGATTTTGGAAAGCATATACCTCTTGACTCTTGTCCCATTATTGCCAAAATTTGCTCAGCTCGAAATGGCGTGTTTGTTACTTTTTGCTCAATTACTCCGATAAAGTCTGAAAGCTCCATATTACATTCATTTTTAAAGTTATTGCTAATTTCGTAGTAGGCTTTAAGCGACGGATCGTTCAAAAGTGGCATTGGTTTCTTTGCCGGGTCAGCTCCGACTACTGAGGCGCCTGCAACCAAAGTATTCATCCCCATAATGCTTTTAACGAGTTTACTTTTATTAGCCGCATGGTTATCGCAATTGCCATTACAAGTTGCTTCCAGAGAAGTCATAGCTGGGTTGGGTTTAAGTATGGGGGGACGCGTAGATTTAGTCGACACTAAATTTGTAGCTTGAGTGGTTTGTAATGCTGCACTTTTATTTTTTGTATCTCGAACGACACCAACTGCGCGGATCGAAATTAACACTTCTTGATTAACGCTGCTAAAATTTGAGCCAGGTGCGGCCTGTACAACCTTGATTGGAATGAAATAGTCGCGTTTGTTACTATCAAACTTTGCTAAAATTGGAGATTTTGCATTTGGCTCTTTGAGCGCAAACATCCACTGCTGAACGCTCTTGTCGAAATTGAGCTTGCCATTTTCGATAACGGCAAATTCGTCTGGTATCTCTAGTGTTGAGCCCGCGGTTAATCGACCAATTATTTTAAGCCGGCCCTCGCCGTCAGTTTCTGCTAATCGTATATTTCTGGCCTGGGTAATTTCTACTTGATAAGCGAAAAGAGTTTGAGAATTAACCAGATTTAAACAGAGGATTAGCAATATAAAGCTTCTGATTTTCTTAGACTTTTTGAGGATTCTTAGCATATTACATCAAGAGTACAAGGAGCATGCCAGTCGATAAACCAAGTGATTTCATGGACTTGAGTATTTTGAAACTATATCGGCTCGACTAAAATTGTATGCGCTGTTGATACAATGGTCACCCAAAGAGGTCACCCAAAGAGGTCACCCAAAGAGGCCCGGGATTTATTGTTGGTCTAATTACGTAGAGCAATCTAGCGGCAGTTTCGGGGCAGCGGCGACGGCTTGCAGTTTTTCGGTTTCGGTCCCGGTTATGGGTGGGTCAGTTTATAAAGTGGGGACCGCATCTGAAATCGGTCTAATTGTCTCAATTTGGAATGCTGGGTTCTCGATTTTTAAACTTATCATTGGTTTTACTGATTTTCTCGATCAGACTTGGCATTTTATAAATTGCCTTGGATTCAGATTTGTCGCCATAAAGCCGTTGATACCAATAATAGATTCTTAAGATCATGGCAGGACTGGCTCCTTCAGGACAATCAAGGCTTCAATCGCATCAATAGTCTTATTTGAAGCAGAGTCAATTATCGAGCGATTCATTACTTTTAGTTCGATAGTTTCATCGTTCGATATTTTCGCTAGTACTTGATCTCCATTCGTGAAAATATTTTGCTTTAATAATTTGAACTAAATATTCGCGCCTGAGCTTTACTTCTTCGATTTCGGCATTCGCAAAGGATCAAAGGTGACGATCATCTAATAATTTCAGAAGCAATATCCCGGACTCGCTTGACCCTCGGTCCTTTAGGCGGCATAAACTATGCTTTGGTCATCTACCTTGAAACGAAGGTTAAACTTAAATGAAGAAATGGCACCTTAAGTTTCACGCGCTTAAAAAGTTCTATCTCAGACATCCGTGGGTGTTTTCGAACGATTTAAATCATTCTCCAAAAAATGTCTCGGCAGGAGAACTGGTCGACCTTTTTAATGAATCGGGAGATTTTTTAGCGCGAGGTTATGCACACCCTAATACGCTTATTTGTTTTCGAATTTTAAGTCGAGAATTGAATGAAGATATAAATGCAAAATTTTTCTGCTCGCGATTTGAGCGCGCCTATTTAAAGAGGGCATTGGCAAAGGTTGAGCAATTAAGCTTTCGGTTTATTTTTGCCGAAGCTGATTTTTTACCTGGCCTAATTATTGATCGATACAGGTTAGGGGAGGACTCGCAAATTTTTGTACTGCAATCCTCGACTGCCGGAATGGATCAGCTTTTGCCGATTGTTTTCGATGGGCTTGAGCAGTTTGTAACAAATAGTACGTCTATTAAGTGGCAGCGGACCGCCATCATTTTAGCTAATGATTCAAAATCGCGTCTAATTGAGGGACTCACTGTTGAGGCTAAACGCATTTACAAAGATATAGAGGGCGTTGATTGGAGTGATACAGAAATTGAAATTGCGCCTGCACATTCGAGTTTACCTAAGATTAAAATGAGTGTCGACTTCCTTGGTGGGCAAAAAACTGGCTTTTTTCTCGATCAGAGAACGAATATCGAAATGCTAGTGAAGGCTAGTCAGCAATTGTTCACAGGTAAAAAGAAGTCACTGCGAGTTTTGGATCTCTGTTGTTATAATGGGCAATGGAGTGCCCAAATGGCAAATCTTTTTACAAGTTTGAATATTGGAGCGGAATTCACGTGTGTCGATGCTTCAGAAAGAGCACTTCAATTGGCTAAAAGAAACATTCAAAGGCATGGAGTTATGGACTCTCAGATCAAGCTCGAGAAGCTGGATGTTTTAAAAGAGCTTTCTAGCTTAGCTGATCAAAGTTATGATGTTGTAATTTGTGATCCACCGGCATTCATTAAGAAAAAGCAAGATGTGCCGAATGGCGAACGGGCCTATATAAAGTTGAATCGAGATGCAATTAGAAAAACTGCCCTTAACGGCCTCTTTATCAGCTGCTCTTGCTCTGGGCATTTAGATGACTCAAGGTTTCGTGAGGTTTTGATTCAGGCGACGTGCAAATCTGGAAGAAGCCTGGAATGGCTCTGGAGGGGCAGTCATAGCCCCGACCATCCAGAGCTAGCAGAGTTCCCTCAGGGAACTTATTTAAAGAGTTGGTTAGGTTGGATGCGATGAAAAAGCATGTTCTCATGACCATGATTTTTTTCTTTTCTAATTGTGCAAACAAATCACAAAAAGCTGAATTCAATTGCATGGGTGAGACCACCGAATTTGCATTGGGCGCAGCTCAGATCAGCGGCAAGATTGAGCCATTTTTACCGCATTCAGGCGCGAAAAAGTTTGAAAGTTACTTGGCGATAAATTTGAGTTACCCGCCGTTTGCTAAATTATTTGAAGAAATTCAAAAACAATTCGGAAAGCTAAAGAATCGGGGCGAGGCGCATTTGACAGTGATTACTCCACCCGAATTTGATGAGGTTTTAAGTCCGTACCTTAGCATGAAAGAAATCAATGAAATTGGCAAAAAATTTACAATTCAAAATAGTCAATTGGAGATGCTTTGTCTGGGCCGAGGTGAAGTCTTAATCGGCGGAGTGAGAGAGACAAGTTTTTTTATAGTGATTGAATCGGGTGACTTAATTGAGTTTCGGCGTCAAGTTTTTAAGGCCTTTGCTGCAAAGGGCGGACCGCCTGGCAAGTTTGATCCAGAAAATTTTTACCCGCATATTACTATTGGATTTAGCTTGAGAGATTTGCATGAATTTGATGGAGTCAAAAAGGGCAGGAATGCCTGTGTTTCAAAAATTCGATTTCAAAGTCAGGCGACGAATCAGATTTAAATGTACAAAGGAAGTGATTATGGACCAGTCTAAAAAAAACCAAGTTGAAAAGTCGACTGAAAAGCTGTTTTTTAAAATGCCGTTTACGACATGGATTGAGTCTGCAAGAATTCAATTTGAAAACAAGACAACAACTAGTTCAAATCAACTCAATAGCTCAGCGAATTTTGCTAAAGTATTGGTTGTTCGCGAATCGGATTTTGAAATTGCGGCAAAGATCATTGCACGGGAGCTTAGCCTTAAGCAGATTGATTATATCAAGAAATCAAAGCTTGAGTTTTTTGAATTTCATGGCAACAAAGGTCCGATTTGGTTGATTCGCCCATTGGATTTGGCGCTAGCTCAGAAAAAACAAAGGGCGCTTGATGTGCATCGTGGACTTATTCGTCCTGAAGAATCCGCAAAACTTCGAGATTTGTTCGGCCAATTGGTTCGCGGAATTTCAAATTTTTCGATTCTTCGATTAGAGGTAGTTTTCGCCGACGCAACAGCCGAAGAAATTCGCCAGGCGCTGATTGGTTTCGAACTCGCCTCCTATCGTTTTAATCAAGATTACTTTGGAAAAAATAGGAAATTGCCGAAATTGGATATTTTCGATCTCCGCTTTCGTAAGCTCGATCGAAGTAGCGGAAGCCCACTTCTTCAGAAAAGTATTAATAGCGAAGTTCTGAAGCTTATTTCAAAAGAGGCGAAAGCAATTAATATAGCTAGGCATCTGGTGAATTTACCGCCCAACATTCTAAACCCTGAGACTTTTGTTGCCGAAATCGAGAATGGCTTCCAAGCATTGCCAGATCTTTCGATTGAAGTTTGGAAAGATGAAAAGCTAAAAAAAGAGAACATGAATTTATTGCGAGCAGTCGGTCAAGGAGCAGAGTTTGGGCCCAGACTAGTACATCTTAAATACCGACCAAAAACAAAGTCAGATCCGGCAAAAACTCGTCAGCAAAAGCCAATTGCCTTTGTTGGTAAGGGTATTACCTTTGATTCAGGGGGCCTCGACATGAAACCCTCCTCGGGCATGCGCTTAATGAAAAAGGATATGGGGGGCTCTGCTGCCGTACTTGGAATATGTTATTGGGCGAGCTCGACAAACTATCCACATCCGCTAGATTTTTATCTTTCAATCGCTGAAAACTCGGTCGATGAGAAAGCCTTTCGTCCTAGCGATGTTATAATTGCGAGAAATTTAACTTCTGTTGAGATTCACAATACGGATGCCGAGGGGCGCCTTGTATTAGCTGATGCTTTGGATGTTGCAGCTAAACAACAAGGACCTAATGAGCCACTCTTAATTATTAATATTGCAACTTTGACTGGTGCTATAAAAGTCGGACTTGGCACTGAAATCGCAGGCCTTTTCTGCAATCATGATTTACTTTCTGATATGCTTTTTGAGGCGGGTCGCGAACAGAATGATTTGTGCTGGCCGATGCCACTTTTTCAAAATTATCGAAATCAGTTGAAAAGTCAGTTTGCGGACATGAGCAATTGCTCGGATAGTGGATATGGAGGCGCCATTTCAGCAGCCCTTTTTCTTGAGAGTTTTGTAGGGCGTCTGCCTTGGGCACATCTTGATATTTTCGCATGGAAAGATGGCGTCTCAGGGCCCTTTAGTGAGGCTGGCGGCAGTGGCCAATCCGTACTTATGCTCACCAACTTTCTAAATCAAATGCGTGAAAGTTTTGACCGTGGTGAGAAGCTATTTGAAATATAGTATATGGGCTAAGCTGCGAGAAATTTAATTTTCTTCCAAGAGCGCATATCACAGATCCCATTTTCAATATGGACATAGGTTGTGTCCATCAACCAAGATCCTGGATTGAAATAGAATTTTCCATCGCCCATATCGACTTGCCCAATATGGTGGGTGTGGCCAAAGATGACATGATCGAATCCACGAGCTAGGAGTTCTTCAGCCGCATTAATAAAATTTTCATGTTCTCCTTCGATACCCTTTTTTTGACTGCTCCATAGACGAGACTGAAAAATTTCGAATTGGATCCAAAGTTTGTAAAAATTTGGATGTATCGCAAGGGCAAAGCCCGCGGCCCATGTTAAAAACTCATAGAGCTCTGGATTTTTAACAAAAAACGGATCATAAAGGTGACCGTGTTCAATACGAATTCGAAGATCTTTATTTTTCAGATTCAAAAATGGCGCCACTTTAAAACCGCCCCAGTCATTTAAGAAGTTTTCAAAAACGATGTCATGGTTGCCGACCACATAGTAAATATTTTTGCCTGAGTTAGTATGGGCTTTGAGGGCATGTAGGACCTCCGGAACATCTCTTGCTAACTTTGCAAAAGACACTTGTGCAATTTCAAAACCGTCCCCATTTATACAGACATCATAGCCATTCACTCTTGCCCAATTGAGAAATTCAACGGTGTTCAATTTGGCCTTTGAAAATGGATTTCCAAGATGTAAATCAGAAATTACCACCATTTTGTCTGATTTGATGTCGGTGATCATTATGCGATCTTTTTAGTGTCTGAGGTATTTGAGTACTCAGATCCACTTACGATTGTTCGTAACGCTTCAGCATTGAATTTGTCCTGACCCAGTTCTTTCACGAGGCTTTCATTGGTAACCCGAATCCGCCGTGATAAACTTTGTAACATCTCAAAAGCAAAAGTAGGGTCCCGGCGAATTTTTAATAGAAAGCCGCCCGGGTGAATGACCAATAATTTGGTTAAACCGAAAGCCCTGGCTGTGGCACTACGTGGAAGGCTCTCAAGCAGGGACATTTCGCCAACGAAATCGCCCTTATTCAATTGAGCTAATCGGACTTCTCCGATTTTTGTCTTTTTAATAATTTCTACGCCGCCGCTAACTACCACATACATTTCACGGCTGTCGTCACCTTCAGTAAAAATAAGCTCACCTGGCTCAAAGCTCCGATTGAGCTCTTGGGCAAATTTTTTTCTGTCTTCTAAATTTAGCATCTTTTTATTTTAACAATTTGCTAAGCTATCTACAAGAGAGCCAAAGTCGTGTTTGTCTGGCAGAATATTCAGCGTGATTTTAGAGCAATACTAAATAACACAAGGCTTCAATTTTCTTGATGAAAATAGTTTTCTCTTGCCTTTTTAGCGCAGCCCAGTAAATTCAGGACTAGATTGACGCTATAAAAACCAGACCTAACACTAATTTGCTTTAAACAACGGGCATATGCCCACTTATAAGGAGAATATATGAAAAAATTTAACGCACTTATGCTTGCGGCCATCGTAGCAGTTGCATTTTCAGCACGCGCTGCAGATGCTCCTCCAGCAGCAGCAGCTCCAGCATCAGCTCCAGCAGCGGACACATCGAAAAAAGATGATATGGGCAAAGCTGATGCAAAAATGGAAAAAAAGAGCAAAAAAGCTAAAGCTAAAAAAACTCATTAATAAGTTTTGTAATTTCAAGTTTGAAAAACAGGGTCCGCGAAGGGCCCTTTTTTTATGATGACGAACAAGATTTCTCTCAAAGTTTAAATCATAGTTCAAAATTAGTTTGATTTGCTGTCGATGAGTTCGAAAAAGCTAATTCAAATTTTTTGTGGACGCTCATTAAAGCGGTCCGACTGAGCCTCCCCCTATATCTAACCACTAAAAGTACTTTTATACGTGACATTGATTTCGGGCTAGGCTACGAAATACGCTTTGTAATTTTCATTTAAAATTAAAAATCAGTAGGCGACAATTCAATTAAACTGCGACTCTGATTTCTTTACTACTTAACGAGGAGAAGATATGCCAATTAGTCAGCTCATGAATAAGCTGAAGACATCTAAACTGGGCCGGGTACATTTATGGGCGTTGAGCCTCATTTTGCCTATGTTTGCTAGTAGCCAGGTCTTCGCTAACGAATCCACTTTACGTATGCCTTCATTGAATGTGTCGTTTAATATGTTTGGCAGCCAGGTTTCTGGAGAGACGATTCTTTGGTCAGGTATTTTAGTTGGCTTTCTTGGGATTATATTTGGTATGGTTGAATTCTTCAAAATTAAGAATTTACAGGCTCATAAATCGATGCTCGAGATCTCTCATTTGATTTACGAAACTTGTAAAACCTATTTGCTTCAACAAGCTAAGTTTCTAGTTATTATTGAGGTTTTCATTGGTGCTTGTATTGTTTATTACTTTGGCGTGCTCTCACATCTTGAGGCGGGCAAGGTTTTGATGATTTTGGGCTTCTCAGTTCTCGGTATTTTGGGCTCTTTCTCGGTTGCCTGGTTTGGTATTCGTATTAATACTTACGCAAATAGTCGAACGGCTTTCGCTTCGCTCGAAGGAAAGGCTTATCCTGTAATGGATATTCCACTCCGCGCAGGTATGTCTATTGGTGTTGTCTTGATTTGTGTTGAACTCATCATGATGATTGGGATTTTACTTTTTGTTCCAAAGGAGAGTGCCGGCGCCTGCTTTATTGGGTTTGCAATCGGAGAATCTCTCGGGGCTTCTGTACTTCGAATTTGTGGCGGTATTTTTACAAAAATTGCAGACATTGCATCTGATTTGATGAAAATTGTTTTCAATATTAAAGAAGATGATGCTCGTAACCCAGGAGTGATCGCAGACTGTACTGGTGATAATGCCGGTGATTCTGTCGGACCAACCGCTGATGGATTTGAGACTTATGGTGTGACAGGTGTTGCTTTAATTACCTTCATTATTTTGGCCGTGGGCACTGTTGTTGATCCAAATGGTCTTCATGTTGCGACTCCAGAGGGAGCTATTTTTCAAGCGAAATTGATCGTTTGGTTATTTGCAATGCGCCTTTTGATGATCGTAACTTCAGTTGGTTCGTACTGGATAAATGGAGTTATCTCTCGCGCAATGTTTCTAACTAAATTGAAATTTAATTTTGAAATTCCGCTTACAACTTTGGTTTGGATCACATCAATAGTTTCAATTATCGTTACCTACACGGTTTCTTACGTAATGATTTCAGATATTCAACCCGCTTCTTTGTGGTGGAGGCTATCAACAATCATCAGCTGTGGTACATTAGGTGCTGCGATTATTCCTGAACTGACTCGTGTTTTTACATCAGCACATTCTCGTCATGTGCAAGAAGTTGTAGCTGCAAGTCGTGAAGGTGGAGCATCTTTGAACGTCTTGTCTGGCCTAGTCGCTGGAAACTTCGGTGCCTTTTGGAAGGGCGTTGCGATTGTCGCCCTGATGACCGTTTCGTTCGTCGTTGCTACTCCGGTTACAGTAACTGAGCAGTTTCCAATGATTTTTCCAGCAGTTTTTGCCTTTGGTCTTTTGGCATTTGGTTTCTTGGGTATGGGCCCGGTGACAATTGCGGTCGATTCGTATGGCCCGGTAACTGATAATGCTCAATCCGTATTTGAACTTTCGCAAATTGAAAATATTCCAAATATCTCTGCTGAGATTCAAAAGAGTTTTGGTTTCAAGCCTGATTTCAGACTCGGCAAAGAATTATTGGAAGAAAATGATTCTGCGGGAAATACTTTCAAAGCAACTGCAAAGCCAGTCTTAATCGGAACAGCTGTTATCGGTGCAACTACCATGATCTTCTCGATCATTTTGCTTCTTGGCATTAAGTTGGATTTGCTTGATCCAAGAGTATTATTGGGGCTCATAGCTGGCGGTTCGGTAGTTTATTGGTTTACTGGGGCCTCTATGCAAGCGGTAACCACAGGCGCCTTTAGGGCGGTTCAATACATAAAAGAAAATATTCGTCTGGAGTCTTCGGATCGTGCTTCGATTAAAGATTCTAAAGAGGTTGTGAAAATTTGTACTCAGTATGCACAAAAAGGTATGTTCAATATCTTTATCGTGGTCTTCTCTTTCACTCTTTCATTCGCATTTTTCGATGTTACTTTCTTCACAAGTTATTTGATTTCAATTGCTGCATTTGGATTGTTTCAAGCACTTTTTATGGCTGATGCTGGTGGAGCTTGGGATAATGCCAAAAAAGTTGTTGAGGTGGATTTAAAGGAAAAAGGCACAGCGCTTCATGCCGCATGTGTGGTGGGTGATACGGTAGGGGATCCATTTAAAGATACTTCTTCAGTTGCGCTTAATCCAATCATCAAGTTTACAACTCTGTTTGGTCTCTTGGCCGCGGAAATTGCTGTCGAAGCAAAAGAAATTTCTATGTATATTGGCACATTCTTTTTGTTGGTTGGCTTGTTCTTTGTCTATCGTTCATTCTATGGAATGCGTATTCAAACAGAAGTTAAACCTGATGCAATGAAGGCCGCTAAGCCTCTGGCCGCTAAATAGTATTTTAGAAATAGAATTCAGATTTTTAGAAAGCCCACTTGTAGGAGTGGGCTTTTTTTATGTGTGCTCGGTAGAGCGCAATGTTTCTTTGGTTTTCTAGTTACTTGGATTCGGCACGTGGATCAGTTTGATTTCTAACTCTTTATTGGGACATAGATTGCCAGTTTCTTTGGTCCTGAGTTTATTTTTTCTACATACTGCGAGCTAAAAAAAAGCCACTCTGAAAACAGAATGGCTTTGAAATCTTTAAGAAAAAATGAGTGTTCTTAGACTACCAGCGATTTGTTCTTCCGCCACCGCCACCGCCACCGCCAAAGTCACGACCGCCGCCGCCGCCGCCACGGCCGCCACCACCACCACGACCAGTGTTTTCTTGTGGACGTGCCTCAGAAACCTTTAGGTTTCGGCCTTCAAATTCTTGACCATCAAGCCCAGTTACCGCAGCTGCAGCCTCTTGATCTGATGACATCTCAACGAAAGCAAAACCCTTGCTTCGTCCAGTTTCGCGATCAGTGATCACGCGAGCGCTCTCAACAGTTCCAAATTCTTGGAATCGTGACGAAAGGGTCTCGTCTGTAGTTTGGTAAGATAAATTTCCTACGTATAGTTTTCTGCCCATGAATTCCTCCTAGGGGTCGGGTGGCCGCTTCAGAGATCGGACAAAAAACGCCAAAGACTCTTAATTCGGACCGGTTCAGTTTTAAAGACTAGCACACCAAGTCTAGAAAGCGAACCAAAATCAATATAAAGCTCCAAAAAAGTCAAGAAATCATTGTAAGTACTTAACCCGGATATTTCATCAGATTTCTGTTGCAATCGCCGCTTCGCTAGTCTGGGCGCTCCGCTCCTGGCGTTTTCGAGACCTTTTCATTGCGATAACCTGCTTTGAGGTTGCCTCACTCAAAGGTCTCTCAAGCGCCAGGCCAGTCTGCGAATCAACGATTTCACGACGAAACTGATGAAGTATCCGGGCTAGATAGCCTGATCCTAAGCAAGAATCAGGCTCAAATTTGCACGAATACTCCTTCACAAAGCTGCTTTCGATTTGTATAAGTGAGGGCTGAATTCGGGCTATAACGAAATAAATGGGTGCTAGCACCTCAGCCCTATAAAATCCTGAAGAAAGATTCGATGAGTTCACTTGAAAATCTTGCAAGCACATTGAATAAAAAACAGTTTGAAGCCATGCAGGCCCTCGAGGGCCCCCTGCTCATTTTAGCCGGAGCTGGCAGCGGCAAAACCCGGGTACTCACCTATCGAACCGCAAATCTAGTTGCTCAAGGGCTTGCCACACCACAAGAAATTTTGGCAGTGACCTTTACAAATAAAGCAGCACGTGAAATGGAAGCTCGCATTCTTAGTTTACTTGGCGAGCTTGAAATACCAGTTTTTGATCGAATGTGGATTTCGACATTTCATTCGATTTGCGCCCGCATTTTGAGAAGTCACATTGAATTGCTCGGCTATCAAAGCACCTTCACAATCTATGATCAAACTGATCAACTTTCAATGGTTAAACAGGTTTGCAACAGACTCCAACTTGATGAAAAGGTCTTTCCGGCAAAGAACTTTCAGGCACGAATAAATAATGCCAAAACTTTGGCGGTGACGCCTGAGGAACTGAATAGTTCTAAGCGCAATAACAACCTCAGCTTTGATGCGCAATCCATTGAGGTTTACGCTGAGTACGAAAAGCAAATGAGGCAGTCCAATGCCGTTGATTTTCAAGATTTGCTACTAAAAGTATACCAACTTTTTCAAGGTCACCCTGGGGTACTTGAAGCCTATCAAGAACGTTTTCGCTTTTTGATGGTTGATGAATATCAAGACACCAATCACATTCAATACCTCTTGGTAAAGGCCCTCGCCAATAAAACAAGAAATTTGTGCGTCGTCGGAGATGAAGATCAAAGCATTTATTCTTGGCGAGGTGCTGACATTCAAAATATTTTGGACTTCGAAAAGGATTTTCCAGAAGCAGTCGTCATCAAGCTTGAACAAAATTATCGCTCAACAAAGACCATTGTAGGTGCTGCCACGAAAGTCGTGGCCTACAATAGTGAACGAAAAGTAAAAGAACTCTTTACTGAAAATGACGATGGTGAATTGATCACGGTTCGTGAAGAACAAGATGAGTACGAGGAAGCTCGTTACGTGGTAAGACAAATTCAAAACGTTTTAAGCAATACTGATCTATCAAGAAGTGATATTGCCATTTTTTATCGAACCAATGCTCAATCTCGAGTGCTTGAAGAGCAACTCCGCAGTAATGCACTTGCCTATAAAATCGTCGGCGGAATGAAATTCTATGATCGTCTTGAAATCAAAGACGTACTTGGCTATTTAAAGCTCGTTTTGAATCCAACTGATGATATTGCTTTTAAGCGAGTGATCAATGTTCCAGCTCGTGGCATCGGTAAAACCACGATTGAAAAACTAGAAGAAGTCGCACAAAAGCTTGGGGTGAGTCTCATTCAAGCTGCCGCACATGCTGTAGACCATAAAGAATTTAATTCGGGGACCACGAGTAAAATTCGCCGTTTTTTAGAGCTCATGCAGGTCTTGAGAGAAAAAGTACAGGTTCTTTCACTTGATGATTTTTATTCTGAATTACTGGTGCAAACCGAATACACCGTAAAGCTCAAGTTAGAAGATTCTCCCGAGGCTGACTCGCGACTGCAGAACTTAGAAGAATTGGCCAATGCAATAGCAAAATTTGCAGAAGAACGCGGCGATGAGGCCAATTTGCAAAGCTTTCTAGAAGAAATGGCTCTAATTAGCGATGTCGACTCCATGAATGATAATGAAAATACCATTACCATGATGACCTTACATATCTCAAAAGGTCTTGAGTATCCCGTGGTATTTATCGTTGGCCTAGAAGAAGGACTTTTTCCGAGCGGGCAATCTATTAACGATGAATCTGAGAGTCGCCTTGAAGAGGAGCGTCGCTTAATGTATGTCGGGATGACTCGCGCTGAAAAAAAATTAACCTTAACTTATGCTCGGTCTCGCAAGGTCTGGGGCTCTGATCAGAACAACCCCCCCAGCCGATTTTTAAAAGAGATCCCGCCTGAGTTTGTTGAAATGCAAAGCTCTCAGCAATCCTCTCGCTTCATGCAAAAGTATGCGGACTATTCGCGTTCTTCTTCGCCTAGCTCGCCTGGGAGCGGCGGCAGAAATTTTAAGCGCAGCGAAACTGATCATCCAAGTTATGAAGACTTTTCTGACGAAAGTTTTGACGATAGCGGCGAGGATGCCTTTAAAAAAGGTATGCGCATCCGCCACCCAACATTTGGTATAGGTACGATTTTCAAAACAGATGGTATCGGTGATACGATGGATGTGAGCGTAGTTTTCGCAGATAATTCAGTTAAGAAATTTCGTGTAAAATATGCTCGTCTTGAGCGCGTTTGACAGTAGCATTAAAGGTAACATTTAAAGCACCAATTAAATTGCCGTTTACTGTAAAATTAAGAGCATCCCACTCCGCCATATAATTTTGAAAATCAATGGGCTTTCGAATTTGTGAATCAGAAGGACTGATGTATGCACTTTCGATCCCATCCCATCCTTTAAAATTGCGAGTTTCAATACCTGAAGCAGTTGTTGAAGTCGAAACGTGAAAATCGGGAACGAGCCCGACCTTTCCGCCACCACTGGGAATATCTAAACTTAGATTTGGCATTGCCAGCCCAGAAAGCTTTCCCCACAACTCCTTTTGTATGGCCAGTGAATCACGAACAGAGGTTCGCAGATGATCACTGCCAAAACTAGGATCGCATTGAAACATATAATAGGGCTTGGTTCGCAAACTTAACAATCGCCGGGATAAAGCCTGAACAATGGCCGCATGATTATTTACGCCGTTCAATAACACCAACTGATTAAATACCGGAAAGCCATTGTCGACAAACTTCAGCAGCGCCTGCGAAGCTTCAAGTGTTACCTCACGGGGATGATTGAAGTGGGTCATCACAAAAATTGGATGATATTTTTTTAGCCTAGATACCAGTGAGTCTGTCACTCGCATCGGACAAACCACAGGCATACGTGTTCCCAAGCGAATCAACTCAATATGATCGATCGAAGATAGATCACTCACCACTTTTTCAAGTAATTCATCACTTAGGGTGAGTGGGTCTCCACCAGTCAGAATGACTTCGCGAAGCGATTTTTGAGATTTAAAATAACTAAGCGCTTGGTCGTATTGCGATGAATTGATGAACGCCTGATCGGTCGCGGTGAAATGTTTGCGAGTGCAATACCTACAATATACACTACAGGTATCCGTCACCAACAAAAGGGCGCGATCTGGATAGCGATGAATTACACGCGGCGCCGGGCTATTCTTTCTTTCACCCAAAGGATCAAGCATCTCTTGTAGACCTGGCAGACTTTCATGGCTAGTCGGAATAATAATTTTTCGAATCGGGTCTTGTGGACCCTTACCAATAGCAAGACTCATATAATATGGCGTACAGCGAACAGAAAAATCAGTAGCAAAACCCATCTCTTCTTCTGGCGTTAGCTCAATATACTGGGCAAAGTCCGCTTTAGTTTTAAGGGCGTTTTGCATTTGCCACTTCCAATTCAACCAGGTCTCTTCGCTATTGGTCGTATTTGGGCCCGTGCCCTTGGGGCCAGCAGCAAACTTGGCACTGCCAGAAAAATAATGAGAAGGGGCTGGTTGAAATTCGAACTTCATAAGCCTCTAAATTAGCCGGTTGAGACTAATTTGTCCAATCTAAGCCGTCAATTCGCGAAAATCAAATTTAGCGAGAGGGAATATCTCTACCCTGACGAACGCCCACGCCTGCACCTGTACCTGCACCTGTACCTGTACCTGCACCTGCACCTGAAACCTATATATGCAGGGTCCTGTCAGAAAGATAGTAACCTATAGGTTGCCATCTTTCTGAGTAACAAACTGCATGATATCCTTCGAACTTCAATCTTCGAACTTCAATCTTTAAGCTTAAACACTGAATGAGCCTGACCAACCCCTAACCGGGACCGAAACCGAAAAACTGCAAGCAGTCGCAGCTGCCCCGAAACTGCCTCCAGACTGCACTACGTAACTAGCCCGGATATTTCATCAGATTTCTGTTGCAATC
The DNA here is from genome assembly GCA_043784965.1 of Bdellovibrionales bacterium. Taxonomy (GTDB): domain Bacteria; phylum Bdellovibrionota; class Bdellovibrionia; order Bdellovibrionales; family JAMPXM01; genus JAYTQQ01. The sequence goes on along the minus strand of JAYVXS010000085.1, from coordinate 52 downwards.
GCCGCTTCGCTAGTCTGGGCGCTTCGCTCCTGGCGTTTTCGAGACCTTTTCA
>JAYVXS010000084.1:0-6779 GCA_043784965.1 Bdellovibrionales bacterium | reverse complement strand
GAAGTTCAAAAGTGCAAAGCGGGACCGCGAGTGCCGGTCCCCATCGGCGAAATCTAAAAAGCTTGCTTGGCGGTAGCGGCCGCCGCCAAGATGACATTGGGTTTATTGACAAATCCAATGAGACGTTCAACGATCATTAGGAATGACTTTTCTATTTTCTCTCAAAGTAAGCTTGATTTTCGTTTTTTTTATTTTGTTTCGCGCGCCTGCGTTCGCGCAGGAAGTAGCTCAAAAGATGACTCAAAATCGTAATCCGATCCAAACATTGTTGAAAACAATCGACGGCCAAGGCGGACTTTGGGTCAACGGTATATCACCGAACATCCCACTTCCGCCCTCAGCGTCAGCACAAGAAGTGGCAAAAAAGTACTTTGAATCAGTTAATTACGATCGCGGCAAAGTAAAGATTTTCAAAATATTGAAGTCCGAAAAAGTCAAAATTGATGCCTCGAATTATGAAGCGATTCTTATCGATACAGAAGCAGGACAGAAGATCATAATCATGCAATTCCAAAAACACATAGGGTGGTGGACTAAAGAGTTCGTGGTCACCCAAGATATGCGCAATAAGCGTTAATGGCGGCCATTTAGCACTTGATAGCGTCGAATTAGGCATCGATGAATTTACCCTTAAGCTAGACAAAATTTTCTTGAAATTTGCGCACCACATTCCGCGTATTTAAAAGCTGAGATTATGAACCTAGCGGCCTGCCCAGTAAAGCACAGTTGGGTCACAGGACCTATGCGATCATGGCCACGTCGCTGGAATCTCAAAACTTGTAAATCGGCGCTCATTTAAATTGAGGTTGGGGGCCAGAAATTTCTCTGAAATAACATAGATTGATTGCTAAAGTTCTCAAAAAAAGATACTGGATAGCCAACTATTAAGGAGAATTTTATGAAGGCTTTTATTTTGTTTCTCTGCATATCGACAATTACTACTGCGGGATTCGCGGCACCCAATGTGTGGTCATTTGACAACGCCACTCTTCACACAATAACTGAGATCATTCATAAATGCCCGAACGAATTCTCTAAAATGACTGCGAATAATCAATTTCTGCATAATCTTGTTACCGAGGACTCTTCATACCCGTTCAATAATAGTTCAGTTATTATCACAACTTTGCAGGCAGTGTATCGACCTTCCCCAGTATCAGGGACAGCAATTCCCACTTTAATTGCGAAGCTCGTTATGACCCAGGTAGAAAAGCCGGGCCCGCATCCCATTGATGGCGGAGAATATTACGATACTCATTGTGAATTTACGTTAGTAAAATAACATTCTTAGCATTAAAATTTTAGACGAGATTAACTGAATGGTCTCGTTTTTTTCTAAATTCATGCTTAAAAATTACTTTGGATTTCGCGAATAAATTCACTAGTCTCGATTTAAAATCTCACTCGACATTGCAAAAATAAGGCAGACAAAAATTTCTTGAAATTTGCGCACCACAATCCGCCTAATTAAAGGCTGAGATTGTGAACCCAACAGCCTGTCCAGTAAAGCACAGTTGGGTCACAGGACCGTTGTGATAAGATGGCCATTTCGCCGAAATCTCAAAACTTGTAAATCGGCGCACTAGTAAAATGAGGTTGGGAGCCAGATATTAGTTAACTGATCGCTCGCGGACTCGATAAAAATTTTTTGGCACGATTATTTCAGTGTAGTCGCGTATTAATCAAACTAAATCCTTTAGCTAGAATACGGAGTTTCCTATGAAAAAAGTGACGGCAATTTTGGGCTTGGTATTAATTTCAGTGACGACAAACGCCGGCAACTTTTCCGTTTCCACCGAACGTGACGGAAGCAAAATGATTATCTGTAAAATGGACTATTCAAGCAAGATTACAGCGTTCCACGCTATGGGCATTAAATATGGTGATCCATATCCAACGAGTCCAGTTCTAAAAGACGCAATCGCAGGAACGAAAGTATTGGTTGACGACGCAGAAGTTACTTCGGCAACTCCTGCAATAACTACAAATGGATATCAAAGATTCTATGTCCCACAAGACGAGTACACTATGACTATGCTCCAACCAGATGGATCGAAGCTTGTGTTTCCAATTTTAATCTATAATGGAACGCCATGTGTTTTGAATTATGATGAACTTAAGACTGCTTTGGCAAAGTAATCCCGAAAGCGAAACTTAGACTTTTGGTAACTTGAGTCCCTCAAAAGAAGAGGACTTGATCTGCTTTGCCTGCGATTTGTTTTCAGTTTGAAGCAAAGGCGCAATTCGAATCCAAAACTCTAAGATTTGCCAAACTTAAAGTTGGTTACCAACTTATTGTGAATAAAACATTTATAATTAATGTATTTATAAATAATAAAGATATTTCATGGATTGGCACTTTGTGTTATTTTGAGTGCGCAGTTAATTAAAATATACAATTAACGAGGAGTAAATATGAAAGCAAAGATTTTTATCTCGATCAGTATGATAGTTCTCATTTCTGTGTCTGCGTTAGCGCAACAACAGATGACGGTGATTTCGCCGGGCCAAGCCGCGAACGGAGTTTACTGTGCTGGGCAGACAGCAAATGTTTCGTCGTATGCTTACACTTGCGATTGCCACAATGGAATGAGTCCTGACAACGAGTCGGTTGATTTACGGGTTCAGGTTCAAGCTCCGCAGGGTGATATCGACGCAGCCATGGCTGCGGCTCAAAGCAGATGCGAAAAGCACAACAACGCTGTCGGCTGGACCGTATACAACTGCTATTAATGAATTTTGCTGGCATTAAAATTAAAGATTTCGGAGGAAATATGAAGCATCAAATTATTAAACCAGGAGCAATTTTATGAAAGGTTCAGCCATGAAGTGAAAATGCCTCGTGCGTCGAATAAAAAGTACGCTCGATATCGCACATGGATAGAAATTCGATTGCATTGTCATCGATCAATATTTAGATGTGTTAGATTCGGTCAGATTCAATAAAACTTAAAAAGAGTAGCCGAATTCATGGCTCATTCTTTGCGTTACTCATCAGCTATAATGTACCGAGCCTGCGAGATGCCGATAGGCGGTGTCCCAAAAAAAATGGAGCGGTACACAAACTCGGAGATTTAAATGAAAAAATACTTTAGCCTTTTTGCCTTAACGATATTGTTTGTTTCCGCTGTAGCTTCTGCGACAGCCTTAGACGATGCAACAGAAGGACTAATTGCTCTCAGTCAAATCAATACTTCGAAGTTTAGTATTGTCGACCAAAAAAATCTTCGCCTGGCACAGGTAAAATTTCAATCCTTGGTTAGCATTTTGGTGGCTGATCAATCGACTGCAAGCCAAAACATCACTCCACGGCCTCCGAGGATTATGGTAGCTTCAAGTCTCTATTGTGAAGGAGCTAAGGCAAAGGGGATAGCGCAATGTATGGGAGCCGGTTTTTCTGACGGCACTATTGTCGGACGTTCAGACTCACCATCGAGCGAGTGCACTTTGTCAATTGAGTGTCGCTAATCAGTAAGCGCTCGGTAAAACCTTGTTACACGTGAAAATCGAGTCTCATTTCGCAAACTCGAACAGAACGATTTGAGATTGAAAAAATCGACAAGAAACGCAAGATTAAAATACAATCTTTTTCGGCCTGCTAGAAGTAAGTTAAGGATTCAACAAAAATGGTTTCATTCGTTTTGTTATTCGGTATGGTTCAATGCCAGTGCCTCCAAATAAAGAGTCTTGATAAGCTCACCTTTCGGTACGATTTCCCATTGATTCAATTCGGGTTGCCGGCTTTGGCCTAGACCTTGCACCTAGTTTCTAGGTATGAACATTTATCAAGAGTCTACGAGGTTAAATTGGTGTTGGGTATCCATATTTTTGACAGTGACTACGCAATTTTTTGCACCAAGCTCATTTGCAAGTATCAGTTGCCAAACAATCTTTAGGAGCCCGGTAAAAAGCATTTCCCAAATTCTGAACGTCGAAGACGCACAGAATATCGCTGCTGAGACAAAAAATTTTAAGGAATTTACTCTCTCCTTACTTTGGTTAAGAAATAATGGGCAAAGCGCAGTTGCGAAAGGCCTTTTTAAAAGCCGGGGACCCAATTTCACACAAGAAGATCGTGACCGAATTACCAATATATTGTTTCGAATCGCACCACAAGTTTCATTTGACCTAAAATACGAGAGAGGCCTATCGCCTACAAGTTATCGAGACGAAAACGACCAGACTCGCCCACAGCCACAATTTTGGAGTCAGTTATCGCCAAGAGAAAATTGGCTTATCTCTAGCTTTCAATTAACTGGCAAATACGATATGGCACGCATGACCGAAAGAAATCCCGAATGGCAAATGGCGATTCGGAGCGGCAAAACATCCGAGTTATATGCTAAAATAAAAAGAGATAATGAGAAAATAGATAAGCGAAACTTTACAGCGACCTCCGGAGCCTATCGTCTTCTAAAGGTAAGTCGTGAAATGTTTTCAAGTTATCCTATTAACTTTGTTCTCGATGTGAGTAAAGGACAAGAAAGCGAAGTTGCGTATAACGAACGTTGGGTCTGGGGTCTCCAAAGATTAGGAATCCCTACAAGATTGCTCTATTTGGTCGATCAAGCTCATTCAGTGAATGGACAAACGGGGCTCTTTGAAATAGATGCAAAGTCGGGTGATCGAAAGCCAGTGACTTTTAGCGAAGAGCTAGGGGCCGACCGTCCGCCAATATTTTTTATGAATGACGGCCAAACTCCACCCGTCCCAGCACCTGTATTCGACGGCTTTGCGAAGAATCCATTGGTTTGGCTGAGTTCTAAAATGCCAAAATTTTGGAATCTAGAACAGAAATATGAGAAAAATGGGCTCGTTTCTGAACCCATCCCAGCACCTATATTCGACGGCTTTGCGAAGAATCGCCTGGTTTGGGTGAGTTCTAAAATGCCAAAATTTTGGAATCTAGAACAGAAATATGAGAAAAATGGGCTCGTTTCTGAATCAATTTACCGCGAACCAGGACTCTTGGCCGCGGTTCTCGAAAAGTTTAGAACAGGAAAATATGGTGATCTTACGCTTTCGCATCGGCAGTGGAATTTCGATCCGGCTTTCATTGAACAGGCGCAACCGCTGACTGCTGAAGACCAGCAAAAGACTCTTACGCGTCTTAAGTACTCAATTGGTGAGAATGTGTATTATATCTTTTGTCGTCTAGTTCTGTTCGATATCGAAGGTATCGAAGGCGTCATCGAGCAGGCTTTACTGTATCACCGCATCCTTGAACCAAAGATTTCGGATGATCGACTGGGATATTACATGCCACAACATGTGGGGACGCTCCTTCAACTTCCTTGGGTGAAGACCGGTAACTACCCTCAGTGGATGAAAGATGCCATCAAGGCGGGCCCTGATTACATACTCCCAGAAGTATCAACCCCGTAAGCGCATTCAGAAGCCCACTCAGAATAAAGCTAATTTATGTATTTACTTTTTCGAAAATGATGGTTCTTCAGCTAAGATCGAAATTTGGACGCTCAATCAAAGATACCTCAGAACAGTTATAATTATTTTAGCTCCTGGCGGTCATTCGATGGTCGCTCTTGCTAAAGACAAGAAGTCTCTGAATTTTACGAGTTTCGATCTTTTTCAACAAATGTTCAGCCTTGAAAAAGCTGATGTCGGCGAAGTCAGTCGACTTGAAAGTCAATACCGAAGAGATGCTCCAGTTGATACGATTGAACAATTCAGCATTTTTAAGGCTGTCATTCGAGGTCAAGAAATAAATATCTTGGGTGTTGTTTGGAGTAATCGAGAGTTTGATATTTACGAAATTAAGAAGGGCCAAAACAGATTCGGCCACTTCATAGATCGTCCTCACAAAATTTTCACTGAACACTTACCCTCCGCGATGAATAGTAACGCTTTGGCACACGATCCAGACGCTTCGATCCAATCTCTTTTCGATAGTCATTTACGTCTCGGACTTAAAATGAATTTGGCCACTCTCTCGGTTGGGCAAAATGGATTTCAGGTTTCAAAACGAGCTCAAGGAATGTTAGATTCTTCAATTCAACTGCGGTCGGCTCAACTGACTGCTGAACTTGGGGAGCCGGGATTAGTCATTCTCAAAACACAAAAAGGATGGTCCGAAAAATCTAGGTTGGAATCCAATCCATATACATTAAAAATGATTGGACAAAGCTCTAAGATTGAATGGTCACCCTTACATGATTTTTTCGTGATAAAAACGAAAATGGGTGTTTATATTGTCAGACCTCAGGAAACGGACGTACGTGTTTATGCTTCGACAGAACAAATTCAAAGCCCAAACTCGGACGCACAACTCGTAGATGCAAAGATTTTAGAGGCAACCAATAAATTGAATCGTCACAAAAGTACCTATGTTGCGACGGTTTGGTCGGACGGCACCGTTCAAATGCATGGTCTTGAGTTGATTTCAGGATTTGGAGCCCATCCATTTCAAGCCTATTCTGAACATTTTGAGGCCGCCAGCGTGATGCAATTGTTTGCTCAATTAGGAGAAGATAAAACGGCACAGTATTTTTTTGAAACTTATTTTCAAAATATCGCAGAAGTCTTGAGTCCGAATCAACCCTGAACATATTCACTTGTATGATGGTCGCGAGCTGGACAGTATGGCTCGCGATTACTGACTTGTGCTGAGATTTGTCCCTCTTCTAAATTTTGCAAATTTGCTGGTAAACGAAAACTTTTTTCATTGAGCCTCACGGGGACCGCGCCTCAGTTAGTGCTTTCGAAAGTCAGTGCCTTTTATTCAAAAATCAATTTATGGCCAACTTTTCTCACGAAGAGCT